>CALDNT010000299.1 GCA_937915145.1 uncultured Reyranella sp. | reverse complement strand
TGGAGCGGGTGAAGGGAATCGAACCCTCGTCGTAAGCTTGGAAGGCTTCTGCTCTACCATTGAGCTACACCCGCAATCGCCAAACAGAGCCAATCTCGCGCCAAGATCCGCTGGTGGAGGGGGAAGGATTCGAACCTTCGTAGACGCGAAGTCGGCAGATTTACAGTCTGCTGCCATTGACCGCTCGGCCACCCCTCCGAACCTGCGGCGCGCAGCGCGAGATTTAGCCTGTTCGACCCGCCGAAACGGGCGCGCGTTGCTCGCAAATCCAATGGGTTACGTCAAGGGCCAAATCCCCGGCGGCGGGTCTGGGGAAGGATTTGCCGCCAACCGCGTCCCGCCATACAAGCCTTCGCCATGCGTCCCCGCCCTCCCCGTCCCCACAAGCCGTCACGCGGCGGCCACCAGTCGGTGTGGCTCTATGGCCATCATCCGGTGCTTGCTGCGCTGGCCAATCCCGACCGCAAGGTCGAGCGCCTGCTGGTCACCAAGGAGGCCGCCGGGCGTCATGCCGCGGCTTTCGCCGCCGCGGGCGCCACCCACAAGGCCGCCGTGATGTCGCGCGACGAGCTTTCCCAGCGCCTGCCGACTGGCGCCGTCCACCAGGGAATCGCGGTCCTTGTTGCCCCCCTCGAGGAGCCGGCGATCGAGGATTTGCTGGCCCGCTGTGGCGACAACGCCCTCGTCCTGGTGCTCGACCAGGTCACTGACCCGCACAATGTCGGCGCCATCCTGCGCTCGGCGGCGGCGTTCGGCATTGCCGGCGTCGTGGTCACGGAAAGGAATGCCCCGGCCGATACCGGCGTTCTGGCCAAGGCCGCCTCCGGCGCGCTCGAGGTCGTACCGCTGGTCCGCGCCGTCAATCTCGCGCGCACGCTCGACCAGATGAAGGAGGCGGGATTCTGGCTCTATGGCCTCGACGAACGCGGCGACGTGGCGATCGGCGGCCTCGATCTTGGCGGCCGTGTCTGCATCGTGCTCGGCGCCGAGGGCGAAGGCCTGCGCCGCCTGACGGCCGAGAAGTGCGACCGGCTGGCCACCATTCCGACCAAGGCAGCGCTGTCGGCCCTCAACGTCTCCAATGCCGCCGCTGTCGCCGCCTATGAATGGGCGCGCCGGCCGCAAGGCGCTTGATCCACCTTCGACAATCGCCATTACTCTCGACGACCACAGGATGGTAATTTCCGCAGATGGCGGCGTGGGCCGGGTTAGCACAGTGGTAGTGCAGCGGTTTTGTAAACCGAAGGTCGGGGGTTCAAATCCCTCACCCGGCACCATTTCTTCTCTCTGCCTATAGGCCAATATCCTGCTCCGAGGAGAATGCCGCGGCCCGGCGCGGCCAGTTTCAAGCCGTCGGGACCGGACCGGCCGGATTGTCGAGGGCCGCACGAACGGTCCGTGCCAGATCGGCCTTGCGGAACGGCTTGCCCAGCAGCGCCACGCCGCCGTCGAGCCGGCCGTCGCGCGTCAGGATGTCCCGGGAATAACCCGACATGAACACGATCCTAGTCGACGGGTGCCGGGTCGCCACTTTTTCCGCCAGGGCCCGGCCGTTCAAGGGACCAGGCATCACGACATCGGTCAGCAACAGGTCGAAGGGCTGCGCTGCGGCCTCGACGGCCGCCCAGCCCGCCGTGCCATCCGCTGCCTCGACGACCGTATAGTCTAGGCTCTGCAGGGCGAGCACGACGCTGGCGCGAACCAGCGGTTCGTCCTCGACGACCAGGACCTGCTCGCTTCCGCGCGGCATGGGCGTGGCCTCACGGATGGCCAGCGCTTCCTCCTTCGCGAGGCTGCGCGGAAAAAAAAGCTTGAACGAAGATCCGTGCCCGACCTCGCTGTCGATCCTGATGCCGCCGCCGGACTGGGTGACGAAGCCGTAGACCATGCTGAGGCCGAGGCCGGTGCCCTTGCCGACCTCCTTGGTGGTGAAGAACGGCTCGAACACCTTGGCCTGCACCTCGGGAGACATACCGCTGCCGGTATCGGTGACGGCGACCACCACATAGTCGCCTGCCAGGATCGTCCCCCCGGGCGCACCGTCGTCTTCCGCCACTGCTTCGTTGCGGGTCTCGACCAGCAGCCGGCCGCCGTCGGGCATGGCATCGCGCGCATTGACGCTGAGGTTGACCAGGGCGGTTTCGAACTGGGTGCGGTCGATGCTGATCGTCCATAGATCCTCGGCGAGGACAAAATCGAGTTCGATGTGCTCGCCCAGAGCGCGGCCGAGGAGCCGGCCGACGGTGGTCACCAGGTCGTTGACGCTTGACGGCCGCGGACTGAGCGGCTGCTTGCGCGAATAGACCAGCAGGCTGCGCGTCAGGTCGGAGGCCCGACCCACGGCTTTGGATATCCTGTCGAGGCGCTCCACCACGCCGACGTCGAGGCCTTCTTCTTCCTGCAGGGCATCGGCGTTCGCGAGGATCACCGTCAGGATGTTGTTGAAGTCATGTGCGATGCCGCCGGTGAGCTGGCCGACCGCCTCCATCTTCTGCGATTGGCGAAGCTGTTCCTCGGCGGCCGCGCGCGCGCGCTCGATACGCTTCAGTTCGGTGACGTCCTGGACGATCGCCAGAATGACAGGGCGCTCATCGACTTCGATCAGGCGCACACTCATCTCGACATCCATCAGCGTACCGTCTTTTCGGCGATGCCGCAGTCCACGAAGGACCTGAATTCTGTTGGACGAAAACCCCTCTCGCAAAGCCACCATCTTTGGAACGTCTTCCGGGAGATAGACGTCGTTGGCCGCCATGACCAAAGCTTCTTCGCGCGACCAACCGTACAGCGCCAGCGCCGCGTCGTTGACGGCGAGGAAGCGCCAGCTCGCATGGTCGATCAGGCTCACCGGATAGGGATTGGCGTCGAACAGCATACGGTAGCTTTCCTGCGAGCGACGCAACTCGTCTTCGGCGGCCTGGCGGGCCTTGTCGGCCTGCTTGTGCGCCGTGACGTCCTGGATGATCGCCAGACGGGTCGGCCGGCCGTTGAGTTCGATCAGCCGCAGCGTCATATCGACATCGATGATCGTGCCGTCCTTGCGGCGATGCCGTCGTCCCCGGATGGTCACGGTGACGTCGGGCACAGCCGATTTCCGTTCGGCGACAACGGCGGGCAAGTCTTCCGGCAGGAAGAGGTCATCCGGCGTCATCGCGAGGAATTCCTCGCGCGACCAGCCATAGAGCTTCGACGTTGCATCGTTGACCATGACGAAGCGCAGGGTCTCGCGATCGACCAGGACGATCGAATAGGGATTGGCGTCGAACAGCTGGCGGTAGCGCTGCTCCGCGGCTTCCCGCGCGCGTTCTGCCTGCAGGCGTTCGGTCACGTCCATCACGATCGCCAGATAGGCCGGCCGGCCGTCGTAGTCGATCACCCGCATGGCGATTTCGCTGTCGAAGACGGTGCCGTCCTTGCGGCGATTGCGTCGCCGCACGACCGTCTGCGTCCCGAGCGCCGTGAACCTTTCGCGCTCCGCGATCGCGCCGGGGAGGTCCTCCGGCAGGTAGAACTCGTTGGCATTCATGGCCAAAAGCTCCTCGCGCGACCAGCCGCTCACCCGCACAGCCTCGTCGCTGACGACGAGGACGCGCATGGTCTCGCAGTCGACCACGTAGATCGGATAGGGGCTGGCCTCGAACAGGTAGCGGTTCCGCTCCTCGGCGGCCCGGCGGGCCCGCTCGGCCCGGTGACGGTCGGAAACGTCGATCATCATGGCCAGGGTGGTCGGCCGGCCATTGTATTCGATGACGCGCACCGCCATTTCGATATCGAAGACGGTGCCGTCCTTGCGGCGCTGTCGCACGTCCTGAAACGATTTGGTCGCGTTGGCGGTGAACATTTTCCGTCTGGCCACCACCATCGGCAGGTCCTCCGGCGGAAAGATGTCGCCACCGGACATCGTCAGGAGTTCATCACGCGACCAGCCACCGGTCCGCACCGCTTCGTCGCTGACGGCGAGGATGCGCAGGGTTTCGCGGTCGGTCACGTAGAGCGGATAGGGACTTTGCTCGAACAACAGCCGCAGCTGCGTCTCGGCGGCCTCGCGTGCGCGCGTGACCCGCAGACGTTCGGTGACGTCCATCACCATGGCCAGCGTCGCCGGCCGGCCATGGTACTCGATGAGGCGCACGGCAACCTCGGTATCGAAGACAGTGCCGTCTTTCCGGCGGTGCCGTATGCCGCGATATGTCCGGGTTTCCGTCACGGAAAAATTCTCTCGTCTGGCCGCCGCGATTGCCCGATCCTCCGCCGGATAAAGCTCGTTTCCGGACATCGCCAGGAGCTCATCGCGCGACCATCCACTGATCCGTACCGCCTCGTCGCTGGCGGCGACAATGCGTGTGCTCTCGCGGTCGATCACGTAGAGAGGATAGGGGCCTTGCTCGAACAACAGTCGGAGCTGGGCCTCGGCATCACGAGCCCGTATTTCCGCCTGCTTGAGGTCTTCGATATCGACCAGCGTTCCATACCAGGCCCGAACCCGGCCCTGTGCGTCCCGCGCCGGCACCGCGCGCGACTGTTGCCAACGATAGCTGCCGTCCGGCGTCCTGACGCGATATTCGCTGACATGGTCGACCTGCCGTTCGACGGAGCGGCGCCAGCGCTGCTTCACGCCGGCGAAGTCGTCGGGATGGACCGAGGCATCCCATTGGGCCTGGATATCGGTTCCGGCCGGCGTGCTGGCCATCGCGAACCAGTGTCGGGTGACGAAGGTCGTCGTGCCGTCGGGAGCCGCCTCATACACTATCGCCGGTATTGCATGCGTGAGGTCGCTCAGGCGCTGGTCCGCTTCGTGTCGCAACCCGGCGATGCGCTCCTGTTGATGGAACAGGCGGTAGATGATCCACAGCATCGCCGCAAGGCCGGCCGCCGCGAGAGCGAGCAGCGCCATCGATGAGATGAGACCGGCGCGCCAGCCCGCGAGTACTATGCCTTCATCGATGGCGACCGCCACGACCAGCGGAAATCCCTGCACCGCGGCATAGCCCACCGCCGCCGGCGGGCCGCCCTGCCATCGTACATCGGACACCGCGCCCCGGGTTGCCCCGTCGGCGAGATTTTCGAATGGATCTGGGGCGGCGACCCGATTGAGCAGATCGGGACGAGCCGGTGCGCGAACGAGCAGCAGCGCGTCCGACCGGTACAGGGAGATGCTGCGGCCAGAACCCGCAACCAGCCGATCATATGGCAATTGAAACTGGGCAAGACCGATCCTGACGACGATGGTGCCGACCGACAGATTTTTGGAATCGATCACGAGTTGTCGGGTCAGGAGCAGATGGGCATGGTCATCGGGATCGACGATCACCTTCGACATTGTGAAAGTCGAACCCAGCGCCTGGAACCCGAAGCTCTGTTCCGGTCTTTGCTGCAGATAGCGTCGCAAGCCGGATGGCACGTCGGGTTCGAACAGCACCTGTCCCGTTGAATCGACCAGATAGAAGTCGTCGATCACCGCCGCCTGCTCAAGTATCTCCCGGACCGAGACGACCATTGCCGCGCGGGCAGCGTCGCTCGCCTGCAGGTAGTTTGCAAACAGGGTCGACATCACCTGAAGGGCGCTATCGACACGATGAAACACGCTCCCGGCATGCTCGCTGAGACTGCTCGCCAGCAGCAGGTCCTGCTGTTCGGCTTCCGAAATCCGGTGCTCGCGGCCGCGCAAGGCATCAAGGGCGAACCAACCGATGACGGCAACGAGAACGACGGCGCTGGCGACGCCGATCCGCAGGAGCACCCTGGTCCACCCCATCGCCGCCTCCGGTCATCTTCTTCGTTCGGACCAAGGCGGCGGGCATCTCAGCCACCGCCCGTCCGAGTACAACGATTCGCGGACTACCGTGCTCAGAGAAAACGGTTACACTTCTTCCAGTTTCTACTACTTTGACGGCTTACACCACATATGCCGCGCCGGTGAGCGTGGTCTGGTTCGCCCTCTCCCGTCGACGCCCGCCAGAACCAGGCCCCGCCGGGCGAACACTGATGATGGCGGTGGGCCGGGCTCGCCGACGCCACCCACGGCCGACGTGCCGCTGTCGACAAGGTGGACCCGGAGCAGGGGCTTTTCGAATTCCGCATCGACCTGCCGCACCTGGCCGTTGACGGCGAGCGAGATCATCTCTCGATCAGGCTATCACCCAGGACCAGAACGTCCATCTTGGTTCTCAGGAAGCAGTCGATCGCTTCCTCAGGGGTGCACACCACCGGTTCGTTTTCGTTGAAACTGGTGTTGAGCACGATGGGCACGCCGGTAAGGTCGCCGAACGCCTGGATCAGGCGGGCATAACGCGGATTGCCAGCCCAGGTAACGGTCTGCAGGCGGCCGGTCCCGTCGACATGGGTGACGGCCGGTATTTCGGCCCGCTTTCCGGCGCGGATCCGGAAGACCTGCATCATGAACGGCACGTCGTCGTCGGTCTCGAACCATTCGGGCACGGCGTCGCGCAGGATCGACGGCGCGAACGGCCGGAACGATTCGCGCCGCTTGATCTTGAGGTTGAGGATATCCTTCATGTCGGCCCGGCGCGGGTCGCCCAGGATCGAGCGGTTGCCGAGCGCGCGCGGGCCCCATTCGAGCCGGCCCTGGAACCAGCCGATCACCTTGCCGTCAGCGATCGCCTGCGCCACGCGGCGGCACAGGGTAGCCTCGTCGCCGACACGCTCGATGGTACAGCCCGCGGTGTCGAAGTCGGCACGGCGCGCGGCGATCGCGGCGGCGATCTGGTCGGGGCTCGACGATGGTCCCCAGTAGGCATGGTCCATCACGAAATGGCGCTTGGCCGCCGGCCCGGCCAGTCGATGCCAGGTCTCGAAGGCCGCGCCGATCGCACCTCCCGCGTCGCCGCCGGCCGACTGGATGTAGAGCTTCTTGAACGGTGAGCGCTCGAGAACCTTGCCGTTGGCCACGGAGTTG
>CALDNT010000298.1 GCA_937915145.1 uncultured Reyranella sp. | reverse complement strand
GGACGGCGCTCGCCCTGGCAGCTGCCCTCACAAGACTTGGCAATGCAATTATTTACGACCCGCAAGGCGAAGCTTTCATGTCGGCCGACGAAGCCGTGAAAGAGGCTCAAACCTTCTTTGAAGAAGCTGTGAAAGTGGGGGCGCAGCAGCGAGAGGAATAGGAACAAAAAAAGAACATTTCTGTTGATATCGCTGACGCCGACGCCTAGCTTTCAACGATGGAATGGGCGTCGGTCTCCCAGCGTATCTGGGACATGAAGTATCGTTTCCGGGACGCGTCCGGGCCGGGTGACGCCGATCTGGAGGCCACCTGGTGGCGCGTGGCGCGGGCGCTTGCGGTGACGGAGCGCGATCCGGAGCTTTGGGCCGGGCGCTTTCACGAAGCGTTGTCGGGCTTCAAATTTCTGCCGGCCGGGCGGGTGATCGCCGGTGCCGGCACGGGGCGCACCGTCACGCTCTTCAATTGCTTTGTCATGGGCACGATCGGCGACGACATGTCGTCGATCTTCGAGAACCTGCGCGAAGCCGCACTCACCATGCAGCAGGGTGGCGGCATCGGGCACGATTTCTCGACGCTGCGGCCGACCGGCGCGCCGGTAATGGGCGTCGGCGCCGATGCGTCGGGTCCACTGTCGTTCATGGATGTGTGGGATTCGATGTGCCGCACGATCATGAGTGCCGGCTCGCGCCGCGGCGCCATGATGGCAACGCTGCGCTGCGACCATCCCGACATAGAAGCCTTCGTCGATGCCAAGCGCGATCCTGCGCGTCTGCGCATGTTCAATGTTTCGGTGCTGGTTACCGACGCCTTCATGGCGGCGGTGAAGGACGATGCCGACTGGAACCTGGTGTTCGGCGGCAAGGTCTTCCGCACCATCAAGGCGAAGGCGCTGTGGGAGCGCATCATGCGTGCCACCTACGACGTCGCCGAACCCGGCGTGATCTTCATCGACCGCGTCAATCGTCGGAACAATCTTCACTACGGCGAGACGATCCAGGCGACCAATCCCTGCGGCGAGCAGCCGCTGCCGCCCTATGGCGCCTGCCTGCTGGGCTCGATCAATCTCGCGGCACTGGTGAAGGATCCTTTCACGGCCGATGCCCGCCTCGATCTCGAGGCGCTCGAGCAACTCGTGCCGGTAGCCGTGCGCATGCTCGACAATGTGATCGACGTATCGCGCTTTCCTCTGCCGCAGCAGGAGAAGGAGGCGAAAGCCAAGCGCCGCATCGGGCTCGGTGTCACGGGGCTGGCCGACGCGCTGATCTTCTGTGGCGTGCGCTACGGCTCGCCCGAGGCGGTACGGCTGACGCGCGAGTGGCTGGGTGCGGTGCAGAGGTTCTCCTACCTCGCGTCGGCTGATATTGCAGCGGAGAAGGGCAGCTTCGAACTCTACGATCGCACCCGCTATCTCGCCGGCGAGACGATCCGAGGCCTGCCCGAGGACGTGCGGGCCGCCATCGGCCGCTACGGCATCCGCAACGCGCTGCTGAACTCGATCGCGCCCACCGGCACGATCTCGCTTCTGGCCGACAACGTCTCCTCCGGCATCGAGCCGGTGTTCGCCTTCGGCTATGTGCGCCACGTGCTGCAGCCCGACGGAACCAAGCGCGAGGAGAGTGTGGAGGATCACGCGTTCCGCGTCTGGCGCGACCTCAAAGGCAACGAAGCACCGCCGTCGGACGTGTTCGTCGACACCCAGACGCTGGCTCCCGCCGACCATCTCGCCATGCAGGCGGCGGCTCAGGACTTCGTCGACAGCTCGATCTCCAAGACCATCAACCTGCCGCGCGATATCTCTTTCGAGGCCTTCAAGGGCGTCTATGAGGCGGCCTATGCGCAGGGTTGCAAGGGCTGTACGACCTACCGGCCGAACGACATCACGGGTGCGGTGCTCGAGGTGAAGCCCGAGGCGGCCGAACAGCGCGCGACCCCGGCGCTCGTGCCGGTACCGACGCGCGAGACCGGCGTCGTCTATATCGCCCAGCCGCTCGACCGGCCGGAGGAGCTGCCGGGCCGGACCTACAAGATCAAATGGCCGGGCAGCGACCATGCGATCTACATCACCATCAACGACGTGATGCAGGATGGCCGGCGCCGACCGTTCGAGATCTTCATCAATTCCAAGAACATGGAGCACTACGCCTGGACCGTGGCACTGACGCGGATGATTTCTGCGGTGTTCCGCCGCGGCGGCGACGTGTCGTTCGTCGTCGAGGAATTGAAGGCGGTGTTCGACCCGCGCGGCGGCCAGTGGATGGAAGGCCGCTACGTACCGTCGCTGCTGGCGGCGATCGGCGGCGTGATCGAGCGACACCTGATCGAGATCGGCTTCCTCTCGCCGGCCGATGCGCCGCGGCTCGCCGAGGCCGCCGAACATCGGATCCGGCTGGCGGCCGGCGCCCGCGAGCCGGCGGACCAGGGGGCGGGCGGCGATAGCCCCCCGGTAATGGGCCAGACGATGGGCCAATGCCCGAATTGCGGTGCCGCCGCGCTCACCCACCAGGAAGGCTGCGACGTCTGTCTGAATTGCGGCTATTCGCGGTGTGGCTGAACGACGTCGCCGTTGCATCAAGCGGCGTGATTTGCCCCTTGATTTGCCATAGGAGTGTCCGCAAATCCTCGGCAAGGCCGAGCACGGAGATGGTGAATGGTGTGGCATAGAATCCTGGCGGCGACGATCCTGATCGGAGGGACTGCGGTGGCTGGTCCGCCGGGCGCCGTGGCGCAGCCTCTGCCCAGCTCCCGTGCCGATCTGGCCTATTCCTACGCGCCGCTGGTCAAGCGCGTGTCGCCGGCTGTGGTCAATATCTACACGACCACGACGGCCCGCGTGCAGCGTCGCCTGCCGTTCCCGTTTCCCGGAATGCCCCAGGCCGGCGAGCGGGTGCAGAATTCGCTGGGGTCCGGGGTCGTGGTCCGGCCCGACGGGCTGATCGTCACCAACGCCCATGTGGTCAAGGGCGCCGACGAAATCCGCGTCGTGCTGGCGGATCGCCGTGAGTTCGAGGCCAAACTCGTGACCCAGGACGAACGCTACGATCTGGCCCTGTTGCGCATCGACGGCTCGAACGAAAGGTTTCCATTCCTCGAAATGCGCGATTCGGATTCGATCGAGGTCGGCGATGTCGTGCTGGCGATCGGCAATCCCTTCGGTCTCAACCAGACCGTGACCAGTGGCATCGTCTCGGCGGTCGCCCGCAGTGCCGGCGGCATCAACGACTCGAACTTCTTCCTGCAGACCGACGCCGCCATCAATCCCGGAAACTCCGGCGGCGCCCTGGTCAGCCTGGATGGCCGATTGATCGGCATCAACACGGCGATCTACTCGCAAAGTGGCGGGTCGGTCGGCATCGGCTTTGCCACGCCTTCGAACATCGTGGCCCGCATGGTCGCCATCGGCGAGCAGGGTGGCCGCATTGTGCGCCCGTGGCTCGGCGTCAGCATGCAACGCATGACGCCTGACCTCGCCGCTGGCTTCGGCCTGTCGCGGCCGGCCGGGCTGGTGGTGAAGGAGGTCTATGCCAACGGCCCTGGCGCCGACGCCGGACTCAAACGCAACGACGTGATCGTGGCGCTGCGCGATCATTCGATCGATGACGAGGCGAGCCTTCGCTTTCGCCTCTCGACGCTCCATGTCGACTCGACTGTGCCGGTGCGCATCGTCCGGGCCGGTAAGGAGCTGACCGTCCAGCTCAAGCTCGCCTCCCCACCCGAGGATCCGCCGCGGGATCGCTCGGAACTCGAAGGCCGCCAGCCGCTCTCCGGGGCGACGGTTGTCAACATGTCTCCGGCTGTTGCCGAGGAGATGGGATTGAGTGAATGGCGCCCCGGCGTTGCTATCATCGAAGTGAAGCCGGGTGCCTATGCCGGCCGGTTCGTCCGGCCAGGCGATATGATCCTGGCAACCAATGGTCAAGATCTGAAGAGTGTCGCCGACCTCAGGAAGCGCGTTGCCGCTGGAATCTCCAGCGTCTCGATCGCCCGCGACGGCATGGTGTCCACCGTCCAGTTCCGCTGAGGCGTGGTAGCGTCGGACCGTGCCGGCCGAACTCTTCGCCTCGCTTGCCTCGACGCCGCTCGCTGAGCGCCTGCGGCCGCGGTCGCTTGGAGAGATCCTCGGGCAGGACCATGTGCTTGGGCCGGATGGTCCGCTTGGCCGCATGCTGGCGGCCCGCAAGCTCAGTTCGCTGATCCTGTGGGGGCCGCCAGGTTGCGGCAAGACCACCATCGCGCGCCTGCTTGCCGAGGCAACGGATCTGCATTTCGAGCCGCTGTCGGCGGTTTTTTCCGGCGTTGCCGATCTGCGCAGGATTTTCGAGGCCGCGCGCCAGCGTCGCAAGGACGGCAAAGGCACGCTGCTGTTCGTCGATGAAATCCATCGCTTCAACCGTGCCCAGCAGGACGGCTTTCTGCCCTACGTCGAGGACGGCACGGTCACGCTGATCGGTGCCACCACCGAAAATCCGTCGTTCGAGCTGAACGCCGCGTTGCTGTCGCGCTGCCAGGTGCTGGTGTTGCGCCGGCTCGACGAGGCGGCGCTGGCGGCGGTGCTGGAGCGGGCCGAAGCAGCGCTGGGGCGGCCGCTGCCGATCGACGATGCCGGCCGGGCGGCGTTGTTTGCCATGGCCGATGGCGATGGCCGCTACCTGATAGGCCTGGCCGAACAGCTTGCCGGACTGAAGGAGAAGGGGCCGCTGCCGCCAGCCCGGCTGGCGGTGCTCCTGCAGAAGCGCGCGCCGCTCTACGACAAGGCACAGGAAGCGCACTACAACCTGATCAGCGCGCTGCACAAGTCGCTGCGCGGTTCGGATGTCGATGCCGCGCTCTACTGGTTCGCGCGCATGCTGGAGGGTGGCGAAGATCCGAAATACATCGCCCGCCGCCTGGTACGTTTCGCGGTCGAGGATATCGGCATGGCCGATCCGCAAGCGCTCACCCAGACACTCGCCGCCTGGGAAACCTATGACCGGCTGGGCTCGCCCGAAGGTGAACTCGCCATCGCACAGGCGGTGATCTATCTCGGCACGGCGCCGAAATCCAATGCTGCCTATGTCGCGTTCGGTGCCGCCAAGAGGGCGGCCAAGACGCATGGATCTCTCACTCCACCGATGCACATCCTGAATGCGCCGACCAAGCTCATGAAGGAGATCGGCTACGGCCAGGGCTATGAATACGACCACAACGCCGCCGATGGCTTTTCAGGGCAGAACTATTTCCCCGACGGCATGACGCGCGAGGAATTCTACCGCCCGGTGGAGCGCGGTTTCGAGCGCGACATCCTGAAGCGGCTCGACTATTGGCGGAAGCTTCGGGAGAAAAAGCGCTGACCTGTCAGCGCTTTTGCATCGCCTTCACGACAAGACGGTCGCGGCCGTAGACGTCGTCGCGGAAGGTCGCGGTACCGTCGCTGTCCGCCGCCACCGTCCGATAGGTGACATAGAGCGTGACCGGCTCGGGGAACGTATAGTGCGCCTGCTGGCCGGAATCGATGACCTGCCGCACCCGTTCCTTGCTGAAATTGCCCTTGCCGCCGAACACCGCCTCGACGAAATCCAGCGGGTTCTGCAGTCGGATGCAGCCATGGCTGAAATTGCGGCTGCCCTCGGTGAACAGCCAGCGGCTGGCGGTATCGTGCATGTAGATCCCGTACTTGTTGCTGAACGGGAAGAAGATGTAGCCCAGCGCGTTCGACGCGCCCGAATCCTGACGGATTCGAAAGGGAAAGGCCTTGGGATGGACGGAGCTCCAGTCGACCGTGTTGGGATCGAGTTCGATATCTTCGCTCCAGCTGGCAAAGATGCGGAAGCCGCCCGCGGCCAGCGCGCTGGGATCGCGGCGTAGCAGGGGCAGGTATTCCTCGCCGGCGATCGACTGCGGCACGGTCCAGAAAGGGTTGGTCTGGAAGCCACGCATCACCGATGAAATCTCGGGCGTCGGGTCCTTTGCCGTGCCGACGATCACCGAACTCTGAAAAGCAATCTTGCCGTCATCGACGAACACCATCGAATAATCGGCGGTATTCACGAAGACGTAGCGGCGGCCGAGGTCGACAGGCAACCAGCGCCGGCGCTCCAGATTGGCGACGATCTGGCCAATGCGTTCGTCGATCGTGGTGTTGAGCGAGCGGACCGTCTTGGCGCCGATGACGCCGTCGACGGTGAGGCCCTTGGCCGCCTGGTAGGATTTGACGACGGAGGCCAGGGCCTCGTCATAGCGGTCGACGTCGGCGTCAGGCGCGGGCAACTTGAACTCGAGCTCGGTCAGGCGCTTGCGCAGAAGCGGCACGCGCGCATCGATCATTCCGGGCTTAAGCGCGGCGCCATCGGGCAGCGGCGTGAACACCTCGGTGGCGCGCTTGTCGCGCCAATGGGCGAGCGCTTTCTGCAGGCCCGGGTAGTCGCCCTTCGGCGGCAGCGACGCGAGGTAGGCGGCAAAGTCAGGGGCCTCGCGGGCCGCCTTCATGAGTTCTGCCGGTTCGACCTTGCGCTGGTCGATCGAGATTTCCTTGTCGATACGGTTGGCGCGCACGCGGCCTGTCGAGACGTCGCTGGCGTACGAGACGAAGGCCGCGCCAAGGAGTACTTCGGCTGCCGTGGCGTCGGCACCTGGTGCTACGGCCTTTTCCACCTCGGTAATGCTGTACCAGGCGGGATCGAGGCCATGGTCGGAAGAACTCCGCAGCGCCTTGAGAAGCGCTTCTGAGCGGGCTTTGCCCGCCTGCGAACCGACCCATAGCGGGTCGTTGGCATGGGCAGGAAAGGACCCGACGGCGGGGCCAACGAGCGCCAGAAAGCTGGCGAGAAAAGCGAGGCGAAACACGGCTTACGTATAACCGGAAACTTCCGATTCGTCCATGGAACGATGAATGGGAGCAGTGAAGCCATGGGACGCGAGGAAGCCCAGCAGGTCGGCCGTTGCGCGCTGCTTCAGCGCCGGTGTGCCGCCGCCAGCCCGCGCCCCGCGGGTGACGCAGTGTTGGCGGGCCCATGCCTGGTACTCCGGCTCGCTCATCGTCCGCCCGGCCGCCGGGATGAAGTGCGTGCCGTCGTCCTCGATGTAGTTCCGGCAGCACGACCAGTTCTCGGCATCCTTGATGTCGAAGACCGGCCCTACCGACTCCCAGCCGTGATGGGCGCTGCCATAGACCTTGACCTTGATGCGGTCGTTGCCGGCGGCGCGCATGCGCTCGGCGTACTCGATGGCGAGCGGCGCCGGAGTGTAGTCGTCGCGGGCGGCAAGCATGAGGAACATCGGCCGGCCCAGCGTCGTGGGGTCGCGGTGCTGGGCGGTCGCCCCCGGGCAGATCGCAACGTGCAGGTCGAACAGATGGGGAAATTCGCCGCGCCAGCGCTGGCGGGCGGCAATGGCGGCGTTCAGCGTCGCCACACCGCCCTTGGACACGCCCATGATCCCGATCCGCCGCGGGTCGATGCGCGGGTCGTCGCGCAGCAGGGCGAGAGCCGCGAACGCGTCGCCCTCCATTTGAGCGCCGGAGACCAGGGTTTGGTCGGCAACCGTGCGGCGCACGCCCCGGCCGGTGAAGCTGTCAATGATCAGTGCCGCGGTCCCGGCCTCGTTGAGGGCCTGCGCGTAATAGTGCTCGCGGTGGCGCTGCACGCCGGCACTGCTGGTCAGGATCACCATGCAGGGTGATGGCCGGCGGCTGCGCGACGGCAGGTGCAGGCTCGCCGTCAGCCGGGCCGGTCGGCAGGCCGCCGGGTGATCGTACGTCAGAGTGTCGAATGACACCGATTCCATGGACCCTGTTTAGCTTGTCCCCTAGGTTGGGCGCCATGAGTGACAGCCCCGCCCCAAATGCCCCGCGTGGCCAAGTCCAGATGCGCGGCGTTTCCGACGATGAGGCCGGTTTGCGGCTGGATCGCTGGTTCTTGCGCCATTTTCCGGGGTTGAGCCACAGCGCTCTGCAAAAGCTCCTGCGCACCGGACAGGTCCGCGTCGACGGCAAGCGGGCAGAAGGCAAGGACAGGGTCGAGTCCGGCCAACAGATCCGCTTGCCGCCCGGCGTTACCCTGACGCCTCCGGCCAAGGCGCGCGAAATTCCGACCGTGTCCGACCGCGATGCCTCGGAGATCCAGTCCTTGGTGATCCATCGCGACGACCACGTCATTGTCCTCAACAAGCCGCCAGGTCTGGCGGTACAGGGAGGTACCGGCACGGAACGCCATGTCGACGGTATGTTGGATGCCCTGCGTTTCGGTTTTGAAGACCGGCCGCGGCTGGTCCACCGGCTCGACAAGGATACCAGCGGTCTGCTGCTGATCGCCCGCACCGGCCAGGCCGCCAGGCGCCTGGCGGAGTCGTTTCGCGACCGCGAGACGGAAAAGCTGTACTGGGCCGTCGTGGTCGGGATGCCGCCCAAGACTGAAGGTGCCATCGACCTGCCGCTGGCCAAACGGCCGGGCGCGCGCGACCGCGAGATGATGCAGGTCGACAAGGAAGAGGGCCAGAAGGCGCTGACCCACTTCCGCCAACTCGACCGCGTGGGCAAGCGTGCGGCGCTGCTCGCCTTGTGGCCACGTACCGGGCGGACGCATCAGCTGCGGGTGCATTGCGCGGCCATCGGCTGCCCGATCCTCGGTGACGGCAAATATGGCGGCGAAGAAGCGCTGCTCGCTGCCGTCGCCGACGCGCGACGATTGCATCTCCATGCCCGTCGCTTGATGTTGCCGCATCCGTCGGGCAAGGGCGAATTGAAAGTCGAAGCCGAACTTCCTCCTCACTTTCAGCGCACCGTCGAGGCATTCGGCCTTTCGACGGACGATGATTAAGCGATAATCGGACGGCATGCGTATTCCGTGGAGGCGGCTGGTCTGGATTCTCGTAGCGGCGATATCCCTCGCTGTGATCGGCGGCCTCGTCTGGGGCGCCACCCAAGACCTTTCCCGCTATCAGGCCCGGCTGACCGAACAGGTCCGCAGAGTGACAGGCCGCGAACTCGCGGCAAGGGTGCCACTCGCGGTGAAGATCGGCAGATATCCGGCGATGGTGGCCGAGGGCGTAACCTTGTCCAATGCGTCGTGGGGTTCGCGCCCCGACCTGGCGCGGGTTCGCAGAGTGACGTTGTTCCTCGATCCGGTCGCGCTTCTTCTGGGTGAGATCAAGATCGGGCGCATCGTACTCGAAGGCGCCGACATCCACGTCGAGCACAATGATGTCGGCGACTCGAACCTCGACATGCTGCCCCCGCCCGACGGATCCGGTCCCCACGCCAGCGAGAACCGTTCCTTGCGCCTGCGTGCGCCGCCGGCCTTTCCGTGGATCGGCGTGATCGAGGTGCTTGATTCGGTACTGACCGTAGCCGAAGGGTCCGGCCGGCCGCCGGTCGTGCTGGAGGTGGCGAATGCGACCTTGCGATCGGCTGCGCCCAATCAGCCATTGCAGATCGAAGGGCGCTTTGGCGCTCCCCAGGCCAGTTCGCTCACGATTGCGGGCAGCGCCGGGTCGTTCGACGGCTGGATGAGGGGGCTGCCAGGCAATATCGACGTCCAGGGCGGTTTCGGCGAAGGCAAGATCGCCATCAAGGGCAGTGTCGGCGTCAAGGGAACCAACGTCCAGATCACGTCTGAAGGGCCGGACATCGGGATCTTCGGACCCTACATCCATTTGCCGGTGCCGCACGGTGGTCCCTACGCGTTGAGCGCCAAAGCCGCGACGCTGCGAAGCAGTTTCAAGGTCGACGTTGCGACACTGAAGGTCGGTGCGAGTGAGCTTAGCGGCGATGCGCTTTTCCGCACCGACCGCAAGGGAACGCCGACCGTGACGGTCAATGCCGACGTCAGCCGCCTCGACGTCGGCGAACTCAGGGCTCCGTCGACTGCAGTCGGCGGACCGGCCCCTCCCACACAGCCCAGACTTATGCCCACACTGCCGTTTTCGGCGAGCTGGCTCGGTCGCTCCGCCGTTTCGGTTACCGTTCGACTGGGCGAGGTCGTTGGCCTCGGCAGCAAGATGCAGAGCGGCTCTGTCACGCTGGCCTCGAACGCGCAGCGATTTGCATTCCGTGCTGCCGCGACGGTAGGCGGTGGCTCCGCCGGCTTCGACCTCGTTTACGATCCGGCCGGGCGGAATGGCCAGGCGACGCTCACCGCTTCGGCTAATCGCGTGTCGCTCGGCGAATTATCAAGTTTGCTCGGCTTCAACCTCGGTCTGCGGGATGCGGTTGGTGATATCGACCTGCGCCTGCGCGGCAGTGGACGGACCTCGCGCGATGCTCTGAACTCGGCCAGCGGCTCGGTCGACATTGCCATCACCAAAGGGTCGTGGCCCCGCGACCTGCTTGCCAATTGGCCGGCGGAGACGCAAAAACTGCTGGGCGGTACCGACAGCGGCGTACCCTTCAACTGCATTGCCGGCCGTTTCGACGTAAGTGGTGGCATTGCCAGCCTGCGACGTCTGGTCGTCGATACGCCACGTACCACCATGGTGGGGGGTGGCTACATGCAGCTGCGGACCGAAGGATTTGAATTCATCCTGGCTCCCGAGGCGCACGACAACCAGAACACGGCTCTGGCCTCGCCGCTGCGCCTGAAGGGCGGCAATGGCCAGGCAACATCGGCGGCGCTGGAGCCCAATCTTGCCCGCCTGATAATCGGTGCCGGCGTCGTTCCAAGTTTGGCAGCGCAGATAAAGCAGGCGGCGCGGCAGACGGGTGTCAATCCCTGTGCCGTCGTGGCCCCGCGCGTCGAGGCCCTGCGGCCTGGGCTACGGGCCCAGATGCCCGGCCCCGCGGCTGATGTGCGCCAACGGCCCAGACGTTCCACAACGCCGGCCAAGCCATCGCCAGGTCGCAGCAAGTCCCGCTAAGCCGGCTCTTGTCGGCGGGCGGGCTCGGCGTGTAAGCCCGTCGCGAGGCCGCGAAGAGAATGACCGGCCATGTCGGCGCCGGCTTTGTGTTCTGGGGACTGGATGAAGCGTTTCTACAGGGAGACGGTGGTCGAGGCAACCGAGGGTGGGTTCCGCGTCCTGCTCGATGGCAAGCCCATGCGTACGCCGGCGAAGGCGGTCCTCGTCGTGCCCACGAACTCTCTGGCTGAGGCAATTGCCACCGAATGGGGCGGGGTGCCGGACAAAGGGGAAATCAACGCGGCCCATTTGCCGCTGACGCGACTGGCGGCAACCGGCCTCGACCGCGTCGTTCCGCGGCGCGAGGAGATCATCGCCGAGATCGCGAAATATGCCGGATCGGACCTGCTGTGCTATCGCGCGGACACTCCGGCAAGCCTCGTGAAGTTGCAGCACGGCGCCTGGCAACCGCTGCTCGATTGGGCAGCTGAAGCATTCGGTGCGCGCCT
>CALDNT010000297.1 GCA_937915145.1 uncultured Reyranella sp. | reverse complement strand
GGTGAATGATGTTGCCGACCGGTCCCTTGTAGGGCACGCGGCCTTCGATGCCCTGAGGCACCAACTTCAGCTCGTCCTTCACTTCCTCCTGGAAGTAACGATCGGCCGAGCCGCGCGCCATGGCGCCGATCGAGCCCATGCCGCGATACGATTTGTAGGATCGGCCCTGATAGAGCAGGACCTCGCCCGGCGCCTCGTCGGTGCCGGCCAGCAGCGAGCCGATCATGGCACAGTCGGCGCCGGCGGCGATCGCCTTGGCAAGGTCGCCGGAATACTTGATGCCGCCGTCGCCGATCGCCGGCACGCCGGCGGCGCGGCAGGCTTCTACGGCTTCGAGGATCGCGGTGAGCTGCGGCACGCCGACACCGGCGACCATGCGGGTGGTGCAGATCGAGCCCGGCCCGATGCCGATCTTCACCGCGTCGGCGCCGGCGTCGATCAATGCCTGGGCGCCTTCGCGCGTGGCGACGTTGCCGGCCATCACCTGGGTGTAGTTGCTGAGCTTCTTCACACTGGCGACAGCCTCGAGCACGCCGCGCGAATGGCCGTGCGAAGTGTCGACCACGATGACGTCGACATCGGCGTCGATCAGAAGCTGCGCGCGACGTAGCCCCTCCTCGCCGACGCCGGTCGCCGCGGCAGCGCGCAGCCGGCCCTTCTCGTCCTTGCTGGCGCCGGGGAACTTGTTGGCCTTCTCGATATCCTTGACCGTGATCAGGCCGACGCAACGATAGGCCTCGTCGACCACGATCAGCTTTTCGATGCGGCGCTGGTGCAGGAGCCGCCTCGCCTCCTCGGAACTCACGCCCTCGCGTACCGTGACCAACCGATCCTTGGTCATCAGCGCGCTGACCGGCGTGGCATTGTCGGTGGCAAAGCGGACATCGCGGTTGGTCAGGATACCGGCGAGTTTGCCGCTGCCGCGTTCGACCACCGGGATCCCCGAGATCTGGTGTGCCGCCATCAGGCCAAGCGCATCACCCAATGTCTGCTCGGGCTCAATGATGACAGGATTGACCACCATGCCGCTCTCGAACTTCTTGACCTTGCGAACCTCATTGGCCTGCGCTTCGGCATCGAAGTTTTTGTGGATGACGCCGATGCCGCCGGCCTGCGCCATGGCAATCGCCATGGCAGCTTCCGTTACCGTGTCCATCGCCGACGACATCAGGGGGATGCCGAGTTCGATGGTGCGCGTAAGCCGCGTGCGAACGTTGGTCTGGTTTGGTAAAACGGACGAAGCAGCAGGCTTCAGGAGCACGTCATCGAACGTAAGCGCTTCCTGTATCTGCATGCCAACCTCCAAACGGGGGTAAAGGAAAGGCGGCCTCCCAAATACGTAAGCTGGGGCCGCCGGGTTGGCGACCCGTTATACACACCGGCGCAAATAAGCCAAGGGCTGTGGCATCGGTGCCTTGTGCACAGGCCTTTGGAGGCCGTCGATGATGTTACGTTTCCAAATCCCGACGCTGCACTGACGCTAGATTGCGCCGCCGGTCGTAGGGCGGAAACAGAAGTTCGGGTCGGCACAAAGGAGCTGCTACGCCGGTCGGATTGCCTAGCCGCGGAAGCCCGTACCCACGACGTACATCTCTGCCGAATCGGACCGGCTCGCCTCGGGTTTGACATGCCGGACCTTGGCAAAGTCCTGCTTCAGCCGGTCGAGCAGCGTTCGTTCGGTGCCGCCGCGCAGGACCTTGGCGACAAAGGTTCCTCCCGGCTTCAGGACCTGGCGGGCGAAGTCATGGGCGGCCTCGGCGAGCCCCATGATGCGCATGTGGTCGGTCTGGGTATCGCCGGTCGCCGATGCCGCCATATCGCTCAGGACCACATCGGCCGCCCCGGCCAGCAGATCGATCAGGGCCGAAGGGGCATCGTCATCGTAAAAGTCCTTGGCGAGAATCGTGGCGCCCGGGACCGGCTCCACCGGCGTGAGGTCGATACCGATGACAATCCCGCGCGAACGCCCGGGCTTTGTCCGTTCGACAGCGACCTGCGTCCAACCGCCAGGCGCCGCGCCAAGATCGACGACCCGCGCGCCGGCCTTGAGGAAATGGAACTGATCGTCGATCTGCAGCAGCTTGAAGGCCGCGCGCGAGCGGTAGCCGCGCTTCTTGGCCTCCGCGACATAGGGATCGTTGAGTTGGCGTTGCAACCATTGCTGCGAAGAAACCGTCCGCCCTCGCGCCGTCTTGACGCGAACGGTGGCACGCCTGCCGGTCGGCAGGCTTCCGGTTGGCCGGCCGCCCTTGGTCTCCTTCGCCACGGCGCTCAGCCCTTCGACCGGCAGAGCGGATCGGCCTCACGATCGGCCTGGCGCATCAGGTCCATCAGCACGCCCTCGCGAAGACCGCGGTCGGCTACGCGCACCAGGGCCGCGGGCCACTGCCGGCAAACCGCCTCGAGGATTGCCCCGCCCGCCAAGGCGAGGTCGGCGCGGTCGTCGCCGATGCAGGGCAGAAGCGTCAGCTGGTCCACCGACAGCGTCGAGAGCAGGTCGCAGATGCGCAGGATCGAGTCGCGGCCGATACGCGAGCCATCGACCAGGGCGCGATTGTAGCGCTTGAGGCCAAGATTGTGGGCGCTGATGGTCGTCACCGTTCCCGAAGCGCCGACCAACTGCACTTCGCCGCGGGCGATGGCAGAGCCGATGGCGTGCTTGGCGCAGAACGGGCGCAGATCGCCCCGGATGCGCTCAACCATGTCGTCGTAACAGGCACGGGTCACGGGCTTTGCGCGCGGCTGGCCGCCGACACAGGATTCGGTGAGGGTCACGACCCCCCATGGCACCGACGTCATGTCGATCAGATCCGTCGCCACGCCGCCCTGGCGCCCCTCGCGACGCAGGACACGCACCCAGCTCACTTCGGTCGAACCGCCGCCGATATCGACCAGCAATCCGAAAGGAATTTCGGGATCAAGCAGGTCTTCGCAGCTCGCAAGCGCAAGCCGCGCCTCCTCCGACGGCGCGATCACATCGAAATGCAGTCCGGTGCGTTGCTCCACCTTGGCCAGGAAGTCCCCGCCGTTGCAGGCGCGGCGGCAGGCCTCGGTGGCGATATGGCGGGCCCGGGTCACCCGGTTGCGCTCGATTTTCGACGCGCAGACATCGAGCGCGCTCAAAGTGCGCTCGATTGCGTCGCCACACAGCATGCCGCTCAGCGCCACGCCTTCCCCCAGCCGGACCGGCCGGGAATAGGCATCGACAACGTCGAAACCGTCGATCGACGCCCGGGCGACCAATAGGCGGCAATTGTTGGTGCCAAGGTCTATGGCCGCAAAAGTGTGCGCGAAACGACCGCTGTGCCAGCCTCCCTTTGGCGTGGATTCCCCGGCCATTCTTTCTCTTTCCTTGGGACAATGGTACCTGACGGCAGGACCGGAGGCGAGGCCCGCTTGCCAAATCCTCCCACCGCCGTTAAATCGACCCACCGGCCCATTGGGGGATAGTTTAACGGTAGAACAATCGGCTCTGACCCGATTAGTCTAGGTTCGAATCCTGGTCCCCCAGCCACCTCCATAAAAAGCCCATTTTACTGGGCTTTTTTCATGCCTGTTGAACGAAATGTTGAACGATTTGTTGAACGCTTTTATTTCTCGATCAGCGGCCCCGAGGCTGGCGACGGCGGACCATCGCTGAGCCATTGGTCGTGAAGGCCCCCGGTGATTGAGATCAGATTGAACTCGGTTTCGCCGCAACTCGGGCAAGCCTGTGGGGATCGTCTCAGCAACTCCATTACTTCATTGTCTGGCCTCGGCGGACCCGACCACAACGCCCGATGCTTGCACGATTTGCACTGTATCCCGACCATCTCTCACTCCCCACTGCTCCGGAACGGATTGGGATCATCTCGGTACATCTTCGCGGGCCACTCGTTCAAGTCCTGCCCGTATAGCCTCAGGTCCCAAACGTCCGCGTAGGTCTGGCCTTCCCAAAAGGCGTCCGCTTGAGCCCCGTTGAAGAACAAGACGATCTCAAACTTGCGGCCCCCGCATTGGGCGCATTTCAGCTTGAGATCGCATAGCCGGTTCATCGATCCCCGTGCACCAATTCGCTCAAGAGGAATGAGTGAGCGGTGTCCGCATTCACATCGCACCCCGATTGGCTGGCCGTGGGATTCGGCAGAGCATCCGTTGTTCGTGGTGTCCGCGATGATCATCCCGGGAATCTAGTCCGGATCAGGACAGGGACAAGCCGCTAGGTCTGGCCGGGATAATCCCTGTCCGCCAGCAGAATGCTTGCATCCCGTAAATACCAGCATGAAGAAACATCAATTCACCGACGAGAACTTTGAACCGGCGATTGCCGAGCGAATTAAAAACGCGATGACGAAGCTATTGGATCAGCACTTGGCTGAGATCGAATACCTCGCAGCGAACCCGATTGAGGACAAATCCCGGGTCGATACGCAGTCCTCAAATATGGGGAAACATTGGCTAGAGAATCGCAAGGGGTACGAAGCCGCGATGGCCGCCCGTACTCGGCGTATTCGCGAACTCGCCTATTCCGTGGATTACATCGGGGCGCGTCTATCCGCACCCAAGATCACCAAGGCTGAGGCCGCTGATCCTCGCGCCGCCAAGCGTGCCGCCCTTGAAGCATTGATGAAGGATATCGACGAGGACGACGACGATGACAGTACGTCGTAAGCGGGCTGATTCCGCCGATGCTGTTCCTCTCCTCAAAAAGAAGCTGAACTTCATCCAGTTCCTTAAAGTCTGGAACAGGTTCAAAGGCCAGCGAACTCCCAAGCATCATCTGACAATCGCAAAATGGCTGATCGAGAACCGGGAGAAGCCTGAGAAGTTGCTCATGGCATTCCGTGACGGTGCCAAGTCTTGGATGATTTGCGTTTGGATTGCGTGGTGCCTTTACGATGATCCCACCAAGACATTCGCGGTGATCTCCGCAGTCGATACCCTTGCCACGAAGAACGCGGGATTTATCAAGGAGATCATTCAATCCCATCCTGATACGAGTCACTTGGTTCCCTTGGCGGACTCTGACATGTGGCGCAGGAATTGTTTCAACATCGCCCGTCCCCCGGGCATGTTGGAGAACTCGGTACAGGCTTTGAGTCTCGGTTCGAGCATGACCGGCCAGCACTGCGATCACGCATTTCTAGACGATACCGAGACACCCGAGAACGTCGAGACCGACATTACGCGCGCCAAGCTTCGTAAGAGGCTGGAGGATATCAACGCGATTTGTCGTGGCACCATTACTTGGATTGGAACGCCACATGGAGGCGAACAGTCGCTCTATGTTCCGATGCTCCAAGACCCGGAGACGTACGTTCCGCTTGTGATTCCCGTTTATACCGAAGATGAAAATGGCGAACGCGTCTACACATGGCCGGAACAGTTCGGACATGAGAAAGCCGCAAGAGCAGAATCGAAGAACCTCACCCGCTTCCGTACTCAATACCTCTTGGAGATCATTTCCTCCAATGACGCGGGCCTCCCCATCGATCTCGCGCCGACATACAGCGAAGACATTATTCAGGTTAAGTCCGTCGATTACATGGGGCGAACGAGTGCAATCAAAGCCTCGATTACGATCCCCATAGAGGACAAGCCTTGTCAATTCGCTTCCAACTGTGACCCCCTTTTCGCGTCCAATCGTGACCCCTC
>CALDNT010000296.1 GCA_937915145.1 uncultured Reyranella sp. | reverse complement strand
CCGCCGCCCGAAGCACCGGCGTCCGAAGCACCAGCGATCGAAGAACCGGCAATCGAAGAACCCGAGAAGTCCGCGGTCGAGGCGCCCACCACTGCCGAGCCCGAGCCGGCAAGCACCGAAGCAACGGATGCAGAGCCGATGACCGAGTCCGCGGCAGCTGAGGCTCCACCAGTCGAAGCATCGAACACGACAGAAGGGGCTGTCGCGGCGGATCAAGCCAAGCCGGAAGGACCGCGGCCCTTGCCGCCGGGCCATTTTCGGGCGACGCCGCAGATGATGTCGCTGGTTGGCTGCTCGGAACCCGAGATGGCCAATGTCATGCAGGCGCTCGGCTATCGCGTGCATCCGCCATCGGAGGAGTCCGGGCCGCTGCACGCCTTTTCGATCAAGCCGCGCTTCGTGCGCGAGCGCGAGGAACAGCGCGAACGCCAGCGTCTACAACAGCGCCAGCAACGCGATCAGCAGCGCCGCGAACGGCCGGCGCGGGCGCCCAACGAACGCCAGTTCTTTGCCGACGCGCCGCGTCCCGAACGCGGCCAGAACGGACCGCGTAGCGACGGTCCACCGAACAGCGGCCCGCGGAACAGCGGTTCGCCGAACAACGCACCTCGCACGGATGGGCCCCGTGGCGATGGGCCCCGCAAGGACGGGCCGCGACAGGACCGGGGCCAGAACGACCGGCCTCGTGGCGCCCGACCGCCGCGTCGCGACAGCGGCGGCCCCGCACTGAGGCTTTACGCAACCACCGAGACGAAGAGCGACACGCCAGCGGCCGATTCGCCGTTTGCCAAGCTGCTCGAACTCAAGCTCGGCGGAAAAAAGTAGCCGCCCCGGGGACCAGAGGCACCAACGCGCGATGCGCCTCGACAAGTGGCTCTGGCACGCTCGCTTCTTCAAATCGCGCACGCTGGCTTCTCGCCATGTAGAAAAGTCGCGCTGCCGACTCGATGGTCGCGTCGTCAGCAAGCCCCATGCGACGGTGGCGCCGGACATGGTATTGACGATCGCGCTTGGGCCGCACGTTCGCGTGGTGCGCATCGTGGCGCTCGGTGATCGCCGGGGGCCGGCCCTTGAAGCTCGCGCGTTGTATGACGAAATCAACCCGGCGTGAGTCGACGGCCTTGCGCGTGGCGCCGTCGCGCGTTAATCAGCCGGCCGCTCGTTTCTGGAGCCGTTGATGACCTATGTCGTGATCGAGGCTTGCATCAAGTGCAAGTACATGGACTGCATCGAAGTCTGCCCCGTGGATTGTTTCTACGAGGGCGAGAATATGCTGGTCATCAATCCGGACGAATGCATCGACTGCGGGGTATGCGAACCCGAGTGCCCGGTCGAAGCCATCCAGCCTGATACCGAAAAAGGGCTGGAGAAGTGGCTGGAACTCAATCGGAGCCTGTCGACCGAGTGGCCGAACATTACCCGCAAGGGCGAGCCACCCGCGGATGCCGACGATTTCAAGGACGAAAAAGACAAGTTCGACAGATATTTCACCAAAAATCCCGCAAAACGCTAAGAACTCGGCGTTTCGGCGCAACTTTGATGAAGGCATGCGGTTAGCGCATGGGCAGACCGTTGCTTAAATGCAACATCGCCCGCGACTCCAGGCCAAATCTGTGATACATGATCCGGGCAGGAAGCGGTCCGGGATTCGGTTCGCCGTGGGCTCGGTGTCCTTGTCGGTATCCGAAAGAAACTTACCGATACAGGCTATCGAGCCGAGCATGCAGGGGAGCATGCACGGTGGATCGCGGTGTCGCTGATTGCGGGGTTTGACGTGAAGGGACTAGATATGGTGAAGCCGAAGAAGACATCGCTCAAGGCGAAGGAATTCGCCTTTGAGAAGGGAGATTTTGTGGTTTATCCGACCCACGGCGTGGGCCGCGTGGTCGACATCGAAGCCAAGGAAATTGCCGGGTTCAAGCTTGACCTGTTCGTTATCTCGTTCGAGCAGGAGCGCATGATGCTGCGCGTGCCGGTGGCGAAGGCCAAGATTTCCGGTCTGCGCAAGCTCAGCTCGCGCAAGATCATGGAAAGCGCGCTAGTGACCCTGAAGGGCCGCAGCCGCGTGAGCCGCGCCATGTGGAACCGCCGCGCCCAGGAATACGAGGCCAAGATCAATTCGGGCGATCCGGTATCGATCGCCGAGGTGGTGCGCGACCTGCACCGCAATGCCGGCCAGCCTGACCAGTCCTACAGCGAGCGCCAGATTTACGAGGCGGCGCTGGACCGTCTGGCGCGTGAATTGGCCGCAGTCGAGCGGATCGACAAGGATCTCGCGACGCAGAAGCTGAACAGCGTGCTGCAGAAAGTGGCTTAGGTCACAAGCAACCCGGCGGGTTTCTCCCGGCGGGCCTGCCATCCGACATTCAAAGGGCGGCCGACTGTTCAAAGTTGTGCCGCCTTTTCCATGTCCGGCACTCCGGCCTAGGGTTCGACGATTTTCACCGATGGCTGGCGGGTCAACTCAACCGGGCTATCGACGCCGTTCAGGACCAGCAGCCGCTCCATCCTGAGATCGCCATAGGGCAGGCGCGCCGCTAGTTGCGCCGGCGAGGCTCCCGCCGGGGAGATCACGCGCAGCCGATAGGGCCTGAGCGCCGCGGCCTCCGACGCCGACAGGGGGCGAAATGTGCGTGCCGCGCTGACCAATTCCTCGATCCGGCGATCACGGTCGGGGCCTTCGCTCGACAGGTTGAAAAAGCAGATTCGGTTGCCGTGGCGCACCATTACGTAGCGGGCCTGGCCAAGGTTGGTGTCGGAGCCGCGCGGCCGCGTACCGATCGCGGCTTCCGCTCCACCGATTTCCGTTGCCTCGATATTGGCAGGCGTCGGTTTCAGGGTGTTGCGCATCCAGACGTCGAGCCGCCCGGACACGCGCTCGCTGGAGCAGCCGAAAAACAACAGTGAGCGGTCGCGCCCGACGCCCAGTACGCCGTCGGGATTGTTGAACAACCGGAAATCATGAGGGGCAACGAAGGCAAACCTCATCGCCGGATGTAGAAATGCCGAATCACGGACGAACCCTTCGTCAGGGGTATCGTCGACCGACATGCCGTCGATCGCCCCGAAAAAGGCGACGCGTCCGGACTCTCCGGCAGGCGGCGTACCGGCGGCTTGCAGTGCTTGCTTTCTCTCGATGGGGGCGGGATGTGTGGAGGTGGCACTACGCTGCTCGAAGGCGTCCAGCGCCTCTCCCAGGATCTGGGCTTCGAGCCGCGACTGCTGGCGCAACCTGTCGATCAAGCTGGCCATCGCATTACCCCGATAGCCGGCCTGTACGACGTAGGCGAGACCGATCTGGTCGGCTTCGAGCTCCTGCTCGCGCGAATAGCGCCTCAAGGCAATCAAGCCGTCGCGCGCCACCGAGCGGCCGACGGTAACCGACCCCGTAGCGGCGGCGGCCTCGACAGCGGCATCAACGACCCCCTGGCGCGCGCGGGCACGCTGGGCGGCATGCCGCTGGGTAAGATGGCCAAGCTCATGGCCGAGAGCAGCCGCGAGTTCGGCTTCATCGTCGAGCATGGCAAGCAGGCCGCGCGTCACGAAGACATAACCCGGCAGTATGGCGTGTGCATTGGCCTCCGGCAGATCGAGCACGACAAACCGGTAGGTCCCGGCGAGGCCAGATCGGGCGACCAGCTTCTGACCCACGCGATCGACGTAGGCTTGCAAGGCGGCGTCGGGGTAGGCGGCACCAACCTCCCGCTCGATCGCCCGAGGCAGCGGCGCGACGCCGTCGTTTGGCCGCGAAGACGCCCCCGCAGCAGCCGCAGCCGGCGGTGTGTTTCCAGCCGAGCAGGCGCCAGCGGCGAGAAGCAGCGCAACCAGTGTCAGGATGCGGCAAAAATCCACTAGTTCTCCTCGATGCCGACGAACCTTAGACGCCCGAATACGGTGTCGGCAATTGCCGTGGGGCTGGAACGGGGACCGCCGCTATGGCAGTGATAAGCGCAGGTAAAGACATGCCGCGCTCAGAGACCCCACTTCGCTCCGACCTGTTCCCGGAGATTTCGCCCTATGCCAGCGGCATGCTGGCGGTCGACGGTCGGCACACGATCTATTGGGAGCAGAGCGGCAACCCCGACGGGGTGCCGGTGCTGTTTCTGCACGGCGGCCCCGGCGCGGGATCGGCGCCCGTCCATCGTCGCTTCTTCGACCCACAATTCTACCGCATCGTGGTCTTCGACCAGCGCGGCTGCGGCCGTTCGATCCCGCTCGGCGAACTGCGCGACAATACCACCGATCATCTCGTTGCCGACATGGAAGCGCTGCGGACCCATCTCGGCATTGCCCGTTGGCTGCTGTTCGGCGGTTCGTGGGGCAGCACGCTGGCGCTGGCATACGGGCTGAAGTACCCCAATCAGGTGATGGGTTTCATCCTGCGTGGCATCTTCCTGGGCGCGAGATCGGAGATCGACTGGTTTCTCCATGGCATGCGCACCGTGTTCCCGGAGGCGTGGCGCGACTTCGTCGAGCACCTTCCGGAAGATGAGCGCACCGATCTTCTGGGAAACTATTACCGCCGGCTCACCGACCGCAACCCCGACAACCATCGTCCGGCGGCACGCGCCTGGAGCCGCTACGAGGCCGCCTGTTCGACACTCTATCCGATGGTGCGCGCGCCCTTCGAATCGGACCACGGCGGCTTTGCCCTGGCCCTCTCGCGCATTGAGGCGCACTACTTCGCCCACGGCACGTTCGTGCCCGAAGGCTGGCCGTGGCCGGATCTCGACCGCATCCGGCACCTTTCCAGCACCATCGTGCAGGGTCGCTACGATATCGTCTGCCCACCCGTCACCGCCGATGCCCTGGCGCGGGCGTGGCCGGAAGCGCGCTACATCGTGGTGGCCGACGC
>CALDNT010000295.1 GCA_937915145.1 uncultured Reyranella sp. | reverse complement strand
TAGCCGAGCACGCCTACGCGTGTGAGGTCGAGCCGTCCGGCGAGGAGCGTGGACTGCCCGGCTTCAAGGGCGTCGAGAACCGCCAACAGCCGTCCGGCCTGGCGGACGACGTGGCGGCCGGCACGCTCGATGGTGGCCGCCGTCGCGGCATCGGACGAGACATCGAGATTGGCGCGCTGGTCGGGATCGGCGGTGGGCTCGCTCGCCAGGTCGTCGCAGCCGACAACGACGAAGCCGTGGCTCGCCAGGTTCTCCACCTGGATCCTGCTCTGCATGCGGGTGACCCCCCAGCCGGGCGAATAGAGGACCAAGGGTGCCGGCGTTCGCGCGTCGAGCGGTGCATTCGCCACCGGCGTACCGCCGTTCCCGCGGCCTGCGGCCGGATACCAGACCGTGACTGGAATGGACCGGCCGAGTGCATCCCGCAGCACGAGTTCCGCTTGGCCGACGGCACTGGGCCCGCCCGGCGAAGGTGGGCGTGGCACGAAGACAAACCAGGCCGCAAGCGCCAGGACTACGACAACGACCAGCCCGACGACGAGCGTGCGCACGATCTAACGGCCCTTCGCTTCGTCCAGGGTCGCCTGCAGGGAGGTCGCGATCTGGCCGGCTGGCTGCTCACGGAACATGTCGAAGTGGCCGCTGTTCACATCGATCTTCTTGAGGTGTCCCGTCACCAGCGGGCCCCAGCCCATTTGCTCGTCGAACAGACGACCGCGCAACGGCTCGTTGCTGCGGAAAAGAACCACATCGCCGTCATAAGGCATTGGCCGGTAGCGGGCGACCGCATCGTACAGGTAGTCATCGAACCATTCGCCGGGAAGACTTTGCCTCACGGGTCCCGGCTCCGGGGGCAACAGGCCAAGGTGGAAAAGGATGGGCTTGCGCACAATCTCGTTCAGGCCGACTTCGCCTTTACGAAACCGCTTCAGCCGCTCGGCATAGCGATGCAGACGCAGCTGCTGACGGCGTAGCGCCTGGTCCCAGCGCGACATCGATTCGCGATAGCCCGGCGCCCAGCTATCGAAAAGCGCGACGAGGGCTACCTGCTCGCCCATCTGCCGCAATTGGCGGGCCGCCTCGAACGCCAGAACGCCGTACACGCAATGACCGCCGAGGATGTAGGGACCTCGCGGTTGCGCCCACCGGACAAGTCGAAGTGCATAAGTGGCGAAGTCCTCGAAGGTACGGGACTTCAGTTCAAGCGGGCCATCCTGATGGTAGAGCAGGATGTCGATGAAAGGCCGGCCCTCTCCGAGTTGTCGTGCCAGCTGGTAGTAGACCGAGCGGTTGTTGAACACGATCGCCGGTGTATTCGCCCCGCTTTCGTGAAAGCGGATGACCTGGCGGGCGGGATCGTGGACAGGGATCGGCTCGCAAATCCCTGCGGCCAGCGGGCTGGTCGGTTGGGATTGCACGCCGGCGCGTCCGGGCCCCTCACGCAACGCAGCGCTGTCCCTCAGCCGGCCGCCGGGCGATGTCACAAGGATCTCAAGGCACCGGTGCCAGTCGTCGAGCAGGTCCTGTACGGTCCCTGGATCGTACAGATCGCCGTCGGCTTCGCACGACATGCGCCAACCTTCATCGCGTCCGATCAGGTAGAAATTGAGATCCCAGGGCGTTCCGGAGGAGTAAGACGGCAGCGAGACCAGACTGAAGTGGCCAGGCTCTGCCTGCTCGGTTTCCGCGATGCCCGAGTAGGAGCGATGGACGACGAGATTGATGGCATCCAGCGATTCGCCGTCACGGCGAGCCGCAAGCCCCGCTACTATCTCGAACGGAAGGCGCTCGTGCTGGAGTGCTTCCCGGACCGTGTTCGCCACGGTTCTGACGAATCCACGAAGCTCGTCGCCATCGTCGACCGGTAGGCAAAGCATGATCGAGTTGACGGTCGGCCCGACCAATTTTTCGGCGACCGGCTCCTCGCGGTTGGCAACCTGCGATCCGACCACGATCCGAGGATCTCCCGTCACGCGATGCAGCATCAAGGCGAGTGCCGCGGCGGCGAGGCTATAGAGCGTGACATTCTGCTGGCGCGCGAAGACGTCGGTTGCCTGGCTGAGCGCCTTCGGCAACAGGATGGAAGTGACGTGGCTTCGATCGCCCTTGCGGACAGCGGGCGAGTGGTCGGGTGACACTCGCGTGCCGGTGACGCCTCTCAGCTGCTTCTGCCAGAAGGTGCGATCGTCATCCAGCGCGCCGCTCGACAGCAACTCCCTCTCCCAGAGTGCATAGTCGGCGAATTGGAGGTCCGGTTCGGACGCGTCCGGAGCGGCACCGCTGTCGACTGCGTTCGCAGCGGCGCGGAATTCGCTGACGAGCAGGCCAATCGACCAGCCGTCGGCCACCATCGAATGAAGAGTGAGCAGCAGCATGCCGCGATCCGGCCCGAGACGCAAAAGCATCGCGCGCAACAGAGGCACGTGGCGGGGGTCGATGGCGGCGGTGG
>CALDNT010000294.1 GCA_937915145.1 uncultured Reyranella sp. | reverse complement strand
GAAGGTGAAACCGCTCCTGCAGGCGGCACGCCTATGAGCAGCCGGACCAATCTTTCCGCTCTGGCGCTGAAGCACAGCACGCTCACTGTATTCTTCATGCTGGCGCTCACCGCCGCGGGGATTTTCGCCTTCTTCAGTCTCGGTCGTGCCGAGGACCCGCCCTTTACCATCAAGCAGATGGTGGTGTCGGCCGCCTGGCCCGGGGCGACTTCGCGCGAAGTCGAGCAGCAGGTCACCGAGAAGATCGAAACCAAGCTCCAGGAGCTGCCTTATTTCTTTCACGTCACGAGCTACACCAAACCCGGCGAGACCGTGATCTATGTCTCGCTGCGCGACGACGTTCCGCCGGCCAAGGTGGCCGACCTCTGGTACCAGGTCCGCAAGAAGGTCGGCGACATCCGCGGAAGCCTGCCACAGGGCGTTGTCGGGCCGTTCTTCAACGACGAATACGGCGATACCTACAGCTTGATCTGGGCCTTCGAGGCCGACGGTTTCACGCCGGCGGAGGTCAAGGACATCGTCAAGGCGGTGCGCCAGCGCGTCCTGCGCGTGCCCGATGTCACCAAGGCCGATCTGTTCGGCCTGCAGGATGAAAAGATCTACGTCGAATTCAGCCATACGCGATTGGCATTGCTGGGCGTACCGGTCGACCAGATCCTCGACGTGATCCGCAAGCAAAACGCCATCGTTGCGGCAGGAACGGTCGAAACCAGGGGCGAGCGCGTGGCCGTGCGTGTCGACGGCGCGCCGACGTCGGCCGAGGAACTGGCTGCCCTGCCCTTCAGCGCCAACGGCCGTACCCTCACGCTCTCGGACGTCGCCGAGATCCGCCACGGCTACCAGGACCCTGCGCAACTCTCGATGCGGTTCAAGGGGCAGCCGGTCATCGGACTCGGCGTCGTCATGGCGCCCGGCGGCAACGTGCTGTCGCTCGGCAAGGCGCTGGATGCCACCATGGCCGAGGTCGAACGCGATCTGCCGATCGGCATCACGGTGCACCGTGTCGCCAATCAGCCCCAGACGGTCGACAAGTCGTTCGAGAAGTTCGTTTCCTCGCTGGTCGAGGCACTGGCGATCGTCCTGGTGGTATCGTTCATCAGCCTCGGCTTTCGCACCGGTATCATCGTGGCACTTTCGGTGCCGCTGGTGCTGGCCATCACCTTTGTCGGCATGATGCTTCTCGGAATCGATTTCCAGCGCATCTCGCTCGGGGCGCTGATCATCGCACTCGGGCTCCTGGTCGACGATGCCATCATCGCCGTCGAGATGATGATGGTTAAGCTGGAGCAGGGCTTCAGCCGCATGGAGGCCGCAACCTTTGCCTATACCTCGACGGCCTTTCCCATGCTGACCGGGACCCTGGTAACGGCGGCGGGCTTCGTGCCGGTCGGCTTCGCAAAATCGAGCGCCGGAGAATACACCAACTCGATCTTCTGGGTCGTTGGTATCGCGTTGATCGTATCGTGGTTCGTCGCCGTCCTGTTCACGCCCTGGCTTGGCTACCGGATCCTGCCGGAACCCAAGGCGCATCACGCCGACCCCTACCAGAGCCGCCTCTACCTGCTGTTCCGCCGAATGGTCGTGTGGTGCGTGACGTGGCGCAAGACCACGATCGCCATCACCGTGCTCGCCTTCGTCGGCGCCATGGGGCTCTTCGGCCTGGTGCAAAAGCAATTCTTTCCGACCTCCAACCGGCCCGAGCTGATTGTCGACCTGCGGCTGGCCCAGGGCGCCTCTTTCGCCGCGACCGACGCCGAAGTGGCCAGACTGGAACGTTGGCTCGGCAACAACTCCGATGTTGCCCATTACACCGCCTACGTCGGCGCCGGCAGTCCGCGCTTCTACCTGCCGACCGTGCCGGAACTCGCCAATGCGAACTTCGGCCAAGTCATTGTCATGACCAAGGGTATCGAAGCACGTGAGCGTGTGCTGGCGGACCTCGACGGGCTTTTCGGCCGGGATTTCGAGGCAGTGCGCGGCCGCGTCCAGCGGCTGCAGAACGGCCCCCCGGTCGCCTACCCCGTGATGTTTCGCGTCCTGGGGGACGATCCGCAGCAGGTTCGCGCCGTTGCCAGCCAGGTGCGCCAGGTCTTCAAGGCCGACCCCGACACACGCGACATCAATTTCGACTGGAACGAACTCGCCAAGACGGTGCGGCTGAATGTCGACCAGAGCAAGGCCCGCGCCCTTGGCGTCGACTCGCAGCTTCTCGGCAATACCCTGCAGACCCTGCTGTCGGGTGTGGTGATTACGCAGTACCGTGATCGCGCCGAGACAATCGACGTGGTTGCTCGCGCCGTCGCTCCCGAGCGGCTCAGCCTGGAAGGCCTGGAAGCGATCAACCTCAGAACCGCCAACGGCGGTGTGGTCTCCCTCGCCCAGATCGCCACACTACGCTTCGAGCTCGAGGAACCGATCCTGTGGCGCCGCAACAAGGAACTGCTGATGACCGTACGCGCCGGCGTGGCAGATGGCGTTCAGGGCCCCGACGTCGCCGCGCGCATCGACCGGGCGCTGGCGCCGGTGCGGGCCGCGCTGCCGCCCGGCTATCGCATCGAGGTCGGTGGCGACAAGGAGGAGAGCGCCAAGAGCCAGGGTTCGATCTTCAAGATGATGCCGCTGATGGCCTTCCTGATGATGCTGTTCCTGATGCTGCAGCTCCAGAGTTTCTCCAAGCTGGCCCTGGTCATGCTGACGGCCCCGCTCGGCATGATCGGAGTGTCGCTGTTCCTGCTCGCCTTCAACCAGCCCTTCGGCTTCGTCTCCCTGCTGGGCACCATCGCTCTGGCCGGCATGATCATGCGGAATTCGGTCATCCTGGTCGACCAGATCGACCAGGATATCGAAGCGGGTCATACCCCATGGGACGCCGTGATCGATGCCACCGTGCGTCGGGCCCGGCCGATCCTGCTCACCGCCGGCACTGCGATCTTCGCCATGATCCCGCTGTCGCGCAGCGTCTTCTTCGGTCCGATGGCCGTAGCGCTGATGGGAGGCCTGCTGGTCGGCACCGCGCTGACGCTGCTGTTCCTACCGGCGCTCTATGCGACCTGGTTCCGGGTCAAGAGGCCGACGGCCGCCCAGGCAGCGCCGGTACATCGCGCGCCCCCTCAATTGGTCCTCGCCGCCGAGTAGTCAGGAAATTCGCCCTTCGACGGTGCGAATGTCTCGGCTGCGGCTTGCGCAGGTCTCAAGGATCGTCTCGATGCCGTGCACGACGTCGTCCAGCGCCATCGACGGCGCTCCTCCCAGCCGGGCGGCCTGCTCAGGCAGGTAGGGAATATGCAGGAAGCCGCCGCGCATTGGGACTGAATGTCCGGTGGCGATGTCCATCAGGGCATAGAAGATGTGATTGCAGACGAAGGTGCCGGCGGTATTCGATACCGCGGCCGGCAGGCCCGCCTCGCGCAGCGCCGCGACGCAGGCCTTGATCGGCAGGGTCGCGAAATGCGCTGCGGGCCCGCCCTTCACCACCGGCCTGTCGATCGGCTGCTTGCCGTCGTTGTCGCGGATGCGAGCGTCCTGGACGTTGATGGCGACACGCTCGAGGCAGAGTTCGGCTCGTCCGCCCGCCTGACCGACGCAAAGCACGATGTCAGGCCGGACCTTCCCGATCACCGTCTGCAGCGCTGCGGTCGAACGGCCGTAAGAGGTCGGCAGGATGGCCGTGCGGACCAAAATATTGCCAACGCGCTTCTTGAGTCGACCGACCGCGAGGGCCGACGGATTGACCGCCTCGCCACCGAATGCGTCGAAACCCGTAACCAGCGCCTTCATGCATGCCTCAATACGAAAGGGCGTCCCCAAGGGACGCCCCGACGTTCGTCTCTGCTTCGACTGGCGGCTACTTGTTGGCGGCGTCGACCGCCCGGCGTGCCATGACACCCACGAGATGGGCGCGGTATTCCGCGCTGCCGTGGATGTCGCTGTTCAGCCCATCGGCCGGGATATTGATGTCCTTGATCGCCGCCGAGGAGAAGTTCTTGGCGAGCGCATCCTCCATCGCCTTGACCCGGAAGACGCAGCCGCCGGCGCCCGTCACCGCGACGCGCACGCCCGAAGCCGTCTTGGCGACGAACACACCGACCATGGCGTAGCGCGAGGCCGGATTCGGGAACTTCATGTAGGCCGCCTTCTCGGCCTTGGGAAAGCTGATCGAGGTGATCAGTTCACCGTCGGCAAGGGCGGTCTCGAACAGCCCCTTAAAGAACTCGTCGGCCGGGATCTTGCGGCTGTTGGTGGTGACGGTCGCGTTCAGCGCCACGACGGCGCCGGGATAATCCGCCGCCGGGTCGTTGTTGGCGACTGAACCGCCGATCGTGCCGCGATTGCGCACTTGCGGATCGCCGATGTGGCCGGCGAGGTGAGCCAAAGCCGGGATCGCGGCCTTAACGTCGGCCGAAGTCGCCACGTCAGCGTGCTTGGTCATACCGCCGATGACAACGTTGGCGCCTTCGATCTTGATGCCAGACAGTTCCTTGACGGCACCAAGATCGACCACGTCGCTCGGCCGCGCCAGGCGTTGCTTCAGCGTCGGAATCAGGGTCATGCCGCCCGACATGGCGCGAGCCTCGGGCTTGTCCTTCAGCAGTTTCACCGCGTCGGCAACCGACTTCGGACGATGGTAGGTAAAATCGTACATCTGGATATCCTCCGGTTACTCGGGCGGCCCTATTCAGCAGCTTGGCGTTGGGCGCCCTTGATCGACTGCCACACGTTGAGGGGCGTGGCGGGCATTTCCACGTGCTTGACGCCGACCGGCGCCAGAGCATTGTGAACGGCATTCATCACGGCGGCCGGCGATGCGATCGCGCCGGCCTCGCCGCAACCCTTCACTCCCAACGGATTGTGCGGGCACGGGGTGACCTTGTAGCCGAGCTTGAACGACGGGAAATTATCGGCGCGCGGCATGGTGTAGTCCATGTAGGAGCCGCTGATGAGCTGGCCGGTGCTCTTGTCGTAGACGGCGCCTTCCATCAGCGCCTGGCCGACGCCTTGCACGATGCCACCGTGAACCTGGCCCTCGACGATCATCGGGTTGATGATGTTGCCGAAATCGTCGATCGCCGTGAAATTGACGATCTCGGTCGTGCCCGTATCGGGGTCGATCTCGAGTTCGCAGATCTGCGTGCCGGCCGGATAAACGAAGTTTGCCGGATCGTAGAAGGCGTTTTCATCCATACCAGGCTCGACTTCAGCCAGCGGATAATTGTGCGGTACGTAGGCGGCGAACACGACCTGCGCCAGCGGCACGTTCTTATCCGTGCCCGTCACCTTGAAGGTGCCGTTCTCGAACTCGACGTCGGCGACCGCCGCCTCCATCAAATGCGCCGCCACCTTCTTGCCCTTGGCGATGATCTTCTCGGTGGCCTTGACGATCGCCGACCCGCCGACCGCGAGCGACCGCGACCCGTAGCTGCCCATGCCGAACGGCGTCGTTGCCGTGTCACCATGGACGATCTCGATCTGGTCCATCGGCACGCCGAGCTTGTCGTGGATGATCTGGGCGAACGTCGTCTCGTGGCTCTGGCCGTGGCTGTGCGCCCCGGTCATGACCTGGACGTTGCCGGTCGGGTTGAACTTGATCTGCGCCGACTCCCACTGCCCAACGCCGGCCCCGAGCGAGCCAACGACCTGCGAGGGCGCGAGGCCACAGGCCTCGATGTAGGATGAAAATCCGATGCCGCGCAGCTTGCCGCGCGACTTGGCCTCGGCGCGACGGGCCTCGAAGCCCTTGTAGTCGGCCATCTTCATGGCCTCGTCGATGATTGGCGGGTAGTTGCCCGAATCGTACTGCAGCGCCACCGGCGTCTGGTACGGGAAGGCCGTCGACGGAATGAAGTTCTTCCGGCGCAGTTCGGCCGGGTCGATCTTCATCTCGGCCGCCGCCTTGCTGACGATGCTCTCGACGACAAAGGTCGCCTCAGGTCGCCCGGCGCCGCGATAGGCGTCGACCGGTGCGGTGTGGGTGAGGGCCGCCTTCACGTTGGCGTAGATGAGCGGCGTCGTGTACTGGCCCGCCAGCAGCGTGGCGTAGAGATAGGTTGGCACCGCCGTCGAGAAGGTCGACAGATAGGCGCCCATGTTGGCAATCGTTTCGACCTTCAGCGCCAGGAACTTGCCGTCCTTGTCCAATGCCAGTTCGGCGTGGGTGACATGGTCGCGGCCATGGCAGTCGGTCTGGAACGATTCGCTGCGCTCGGCGGTCCACTTGATCGGCCGGCCGACACGCGATGCCGCCCAGCACACCATGGTTTCGTCGGCGTAACAGAAAATCTTGCTGCCGAAACCGCCGCCGACATCAGGCGCCACGACGCGCAGCTTGTGCTCCGGAATGCCCAGCACGAAGGCCGACAGGATGAGGCGCAGCACATGTGGGTTCTGCGACGTCGACCACAGCGTGTAGTTGCCCGTGCCCTTGTCGTATTCCGCCGCCGCGGCGCGCGGCTCCATGGCGTTGGGGATCAAGCGGTTGTTGATCAGATCGAGCTTGGTGACATGGGCCGCCTTGGCGAAGGCCGCCTCGACATCGGCTTTCACGCCGATCTCCCAGTCATAGATGAGATTGCCGGGGGCTTCGGGGTGAACCTGAGGAGCCCCCTTGTCGAAAGACTTGGCCAGATCGATGTTCGCCGGCTGCACGTCGTAATCGACCTTGATCGCTTCGGCGGCATCCTTGGCTTCGTCATAGCTGTTGGCCACGACCATCGCCACCGTGTCGCCGACATAGCGTACCGTGTCGACTGCCATCACGGGATGGGGCGGTGCCTTGTGCGGCTCGCCATGCTTGTCCTTGACCACCCAACCGCAGATCAGGCCGCCGACCTTGGCATCGACAAGATCTTTGCCGGTGAAAATGTTGACAACGCCCGACATCTTGGCCGCCGCGGAAATATCGAGCTTCTTGATCTTCGCATGGGCATGCGGCGAACGCAGGAAATAGGCGTAGGTCGCGCGGGCGAGAGGCAGATCGTCGACATAGCGACCGGTTCCCGTCAGGAAGCGCTTGTCTTCCGTTCGCAGAACCCGGGCGCCGATTCCGGTGGCGGCGGTCATGGGGCTACACTCCTGCTGACTTCATGGCCGGGGCAGCGGCCAGAATTGCCTTCACGATATTGTGGTATCCGGTGCAACGGCAGAGGTTGCCCTCGAGTTCACGGCGCACCGTCGCCTCGTCGAGCTGGTAGTTGTGGCGCTTCACCATGTCGATGGCGCTCATCACCATGCCCGGCGTGCAGAAGCCGCACTGCAACGCATGGTTTTCGCGGAAGGCCTCCTGCATCGGATGCAGTTTGTCGGGGCTCTCGGCGAGGCCCTCGATGGTGATTACCTTCGAGCCTTCGGCCTGTACCGCCAGGATGGTGCAGGACTTGACCGACTTGCCGTCGACATCGACGACGCAGGCGCCGCATTGGCTGGTATCGCAGCCGACATGGGTGCCGGTCATGCCGAGATGCTCGCGCAGGAACTGAACCAGAAGCGTGCGCGCCTCGACCTTGCCCGAGACGGCCTTGCCGTTGACGGTCATGGCGACGGAAATGCTCATTACTCTTCTCCCTCACGTTTTTAGTTCAGTGCGGTCGTGCCTGAGCGCCGCCGCTGTATGTTAAATCAACCTTCGCAAGTCACTCTGGCGGCGGTCAAGCGAATTGCGGATGACAGCCTGCCAGCGGCATGGCGCTAACGGTTCGCAAGAAACACCAGGACCAGAATCGCGGCGCCGATACCGATGATGATCCAGTGTTTGTAGCCTCGCTGCGCTGCAGCAGAAGCCGCCGGGGCCGGCGGTGCAACGGCGGTTACTGCGGCCTCGGCCGGCGCTGGGCCGCCCACCATGGTGGCGAATTTGCTGAAGAATTCGTCAGCCAGCTTCTTCGCCGTGCCGTCGATCAAGCGGGCGCCGACCTGGGCGATCTTGCCGCCAACCTGGGCATCCACGTTGTAGCTCAGCAATGTATCGGCCCCGTCCTCGCGCAACGACACCACGGCACCGCCTTTGGCAAAGCCCGCGGCCCCGCCCTGCCCTTCGCCCGAGATCTTGTAGCCGTTCGGCGGATCGAGGTCCGACAAGGTCACCTTGCCGGTGAAGCTGGCGCTGACCGGCCCGATGCGCAGGCGTACCTTGGCCTTCATTTCGGTGTCGGACGTCTTTTCGAGTGATTCGCAACCCGGAATGCAGGCCTGCAGCACGGCGGGATCGTTCAGTGCCGCAAACACCTTTTCACGTGACGCTGCGATCCTGTATTCGCCCTTAATTTCCATGTCGTAACTCCCGGCTGAAGGCGCCTACCATTTGTTGGTATAGGAGTCCGGAGGCGGTTCTGCCAGTGGTTCGCGTATCGAGACGTAAACCGTCGCCAGATAGGGAATAGCCATCAGCAAGGCCAGGGCGGCGAACCAATTGGCCTGGGTATTCCAGAATAGCGTCCTGATGACCCAACGCGCGCCGTCGGCCGCGACAAAGCCACCAGCTCCTCCGTCGTGCAGTTTGATGGCGCCCTCGGTCACCAGCATGACGGCGGCCCAGAAGATCAAGAGCCCCGCCAGCACGATTTCCGGCAGAACCGGCCGGATGCGACTGAACGAGCGGTCCATACGAACGAAGCCACGGCTGCCGTCGTAGCCCAGCAGGCGGCCGAACGAGAGCGCCTTGGCGATCCGGTCGGACCGCGTCACCTGTTCCGAACGCAGGATGGTCATCGCCTTCCACATCATCAACACGATGCTGGGAATGACGAAACTCCAGATCGGAAAGTCACGGTAACGACCATCGATGGCGATCTGGCGGTACCAGTCGCCGATCCGTATGACGCCATCGTACCAATCGATACTGATCACCACGAGGTAGAAGATGCAGAGCACCGTCAGCACAAGGTAGAGCATCTGGGCCATCAGGTCGACGCGCCGCACGACCCGGAAACGCGGCAGCTCGCGCCACGCATGCCATGCCTCGCGCACCCGCGCGCCATAGAGCGACGGGTCGGTCATTTTGCCGGTCAGACTGTCGGCGATGCCGCGCAGAAGCGCATAGCTGAACAATGCCAACAGCCCGGCCCAAAGCACCACGCCGGCCATGCGCTCGAAGTAGAAGCTGCGGGATACGTCGATCCATGTCGCTTGCACGTAGCAGGTGGCGACGACCTGCGCGAAAAGCGCAAAGATGACGATGCCTTTCCATCGGACCTGCCGCCGCCAGCCAACAAAGGCGAGCAGGACAAGAGCGGACGCGACCGTCGAGAGCGCGAAAAGCAACTGCCAGCGCGGCTCCGCGACCACGGGTTTGCCGAGCTCGAACTTGTCGTGGCGCTGCGCATCAAGCAGCCCCCAGGCCGCCCCCACGGTCCCCTCCTGGCGCGCCTTCCAGTACTGATCGAAAGCCTCGATGACGTTGTAGTCGAACTTTTCACGCTCGGCGGCAGACCTGAAGATCGAGAAATAGCGGACCTGTTCGACCCGTCCGGGGCGTGCATCGGAGCGCATGCGGCCGTCGCTTGGCCAGCCGGTCTCGCCGATCACGATCTTCTTGCCGGGAAATCGTGCCTGTACCTTCTTGTAGATGTCGACCAGGTGCTTTTCGATGCTCAAGGTACCATCGGGCTCGCGGCGATCGACGCCGATCGGCTCATCCTCCCAGTAGGGCAGAATGTGAATTGTGATGAAGTCGACCTCATCCGCGAGCGACGGGTTGCGCAGCCAGAATTCCCAAACGTCGGCGTAAGTCACGGGTTGGGAGACGCGCTGCTTCACCTGGCGGATGTAACCGCGCAGCTGGCTTGCCGTGAGATCCTTGCGCAGCAGCACCTCGTTGCCGACGATCACCCGCTCGATCGTGTCGCGATACTTGTTGGCGTGATCGATCAGCAGGTTGATCTGCTCGAGGTTTTCCTTGTCGTTGTCGTTCAACCACGCGCCATGCCAGACCTTTAGGCCATACTTGCCGGCGCGCTGCGGCACGGTCTCGAGGTTTTCGCCCGACGAATAGGTCCGTACCGCCCCCACCTTGCCCTTGAGGCGACGAAGATCCTCTTCGATCTGGTCCGGCGTCGGAAATGTCCGCGTCAACGGGCTTTGTCCGGGGCGATATGGGGCAAAGGAAACGCTCTGCAATGGCGTCGTCGTCCAGCCGGCGATCTCTACCGGCCTGTTGGGAGCCCACCACCAAAGAAGATTGAGCGCGGCCACGCCCGCAAACGCGACCAACGCAATCAAAGCACGCATGTGGAAGGTTCTAGCAGGATCGGCCGGCCAGCGAATGGATATTCAGCGCGATTGTCCCCAATCGCCCCAATTGGCCTTGCGCTGCATGCCGGCGATCGCCTGCCGGGTGACCTGGTGCCCGCGGAACAGGACCGCTTCCTTCCAGTCGTCGGTGTCGGGATAGAACTGCCGGCGCAGCGCGGCGCGTATCGGTCCGGCCTCCTTGCCCAGCGGATCGCCGTACTTGTGCAGCCAGTGGTCGGCCCGGAAGGCCCTCTGGCCGCTTTCACGATCGAAGGTCCCGTATTCCAGCGTGCACATCGTGAGCCGGGTCTCCGGCTCCAGCAGAATGCGGTTGAGGCCATAGTGGCCGAGCCCGTCGCGCGCCTGCGAAGCCGTCTGGCCGCGCTTCGACTCGGTCACCGATTCTCCCCAGAAGGCCCGCACCCGGCGCGAGGCCGGCGTGTCGATGTCGTAGTGGGTGATCGGCTCGCCGTAACCGTAGGGGCCGAGCCCGGTATGAAAGTCGATCACGGCAACGTCTCCGCGCCCCTTGAGATGCTTGTCGGCAATCGCGTGCAAGGTGCGATTGGACCACGATGGACCGCCCCCGCCATAGAACATGCCGTCCGGGTGGCTGTACTGGCCGCCCGACACAGCACGGAAAAAGGCGATGTCGCCGACCTTCTTGCGATATGCCGCCAGTTTTGCGTCGGCCGCCTTCGTCCCGGCCTCACCCAGGTCCGCCGGCACGAGAAAATCGGCAATCTCGAGATAGCCTTCGTTCACAGGATAGGGTTTGGTGTGGTCGATGTAGTTGCGATTGAGGTCGTTGCCCTCCTCGGTAACGCGCCGCGTCCAGGCAAATCCGTAGGGATTGATCGCATGGACAAAGACAGCGGCAGTGTCCGGCGGCAGACCTGAGGCGCCGACCGTCGCCAGCCAGTCGACCTGGAAGCCCGAGCCGCAATAGCCTTCCACGCCATGCGTGCTTGATATCGCGACGACGACCTTGGATGCGTCCTCGGGTCCGACGACTGCCACATCGGTCGACAGCGCCTCGCCTCCCGGTCCCTTGCTCGGGTTGTCGTAGCGGAAGGTCCTGGCATCGGCGAGCCGCGCCGCGGCCAGAAACTTGTCTCGCGCTTCGCTGTAGTCGGCGGCGAATGACTGGATATTGCGCATCGGGTGCTGCCTAGGTTCGCAGGGTCAGGCCGCCATCGACCACCAGTTCGTGACCGGTAATGAAGTCGGCGTCGTCGGAAGCCAGCAGCAGCGCGCCACGGGCGATATCGATCGGCTGGCCCAGACGGCGGAGCGCCGCCTTCTTCTCCCAAACCGCGCGGATTTCGGGGTTGTCGAAATTGGTCCGGGTCATGCCGCTATAGATCGCGCCCGGGCAGACGTAATTGGCGGTGATATTGAACTTGCCGAGTTCCAGCGCCAGCGTGCGCGTCAGCCCTCCCACGCCGGCCTTGGAGGCGCAGTAGGCCGCCAGGCCAAAATCGGTGTCGAAGGCCATCACGGAGGCAGTGTTGACGATGCGAGCCCGGCCCTTTTCCCTGGCCCGAGTCTTGAGCGCCGGAATGGCTTCACGGCAGAGCCGGAACATCGCCCGGAGGTTGACGCCATTGACGCGATCCCACTGCTCATCGGTCATCTCTTCGACGAATGCGCGGCCACTGACACCGGCGTTGTTGAACAGGATGTCGATCGCGCCGAACCTGGCGAGCGCTGCCGCCACGATTTTGCCGGGCGCTTCATCGCCGGTGACGTCGGCGGCGAAGGTTGCGATCGCCGGGTTGCCCGCGTGGGCCGAGCCGATCGCCGAGCCCGGCAGGTCGACGGCCAGAACGCTCGCGCCTTCGTCGGCAAACAGCTTGGCCGATGCCGCACCGATGCCCGAGGCGGCTCCCGTCACGATCGCGACCCTGCCATTCAAACGGCCCATAGCGCGCTCCTCAGGAGATCGTCAGCACAACCTTGCCTGTCGCCTTGCGCGACAACAGCGCATTCATCGCGTCGGCGCCCTGCTCGAGCGGAAAACGCATGGAAATGTGCGGCTTCAGCTTGCCCTCAGCGTACCAGGCGAGCAGCTCGCTGAAATTCTTGCGTGCCTCCAGTGGATCGCGTCCCCGCCAAGCGCCGTAGAAGACGCCGCGGACATCGCAGCTCTTCAGCAGTGCGAGGTTGGCCGGCAACGAGGGAATACGTCCAGCCGCAAACCCGACCACCAGCAGTCGCCCGTACCAGGCTATGCAGCGGACAGACTCGTCGAAGGCATCGCCGCCGACGGCATCGTAGATGATATCCGCTCCGTTGCCGCCGGTCAGTTCCTTGACCTTGTCGCGCATCTTGTCCTTGGTGTAGTTCACGAACATCGTGGCGCCGTATTTCTTGCAGATCTCCATCTTCTCGTCGGAACCGACGGCGGCGATCACCTTGAGCCCCATCAGGGCGCCGAGCTCGACGGCGGTCAGGCCGACGCCGCCAGACGCGCCGGTGACCAGCAGGGTCTCGCCGGGCTTGTAGCTGCTGCGCTGCTTCAAGGCGTAGTACGAAGTGCCGTAGGTCATGGTGAACGCCGCACCATCGTCATAGCTCATGTTTTTCGGCATCGGCAGCAGACTACCTTCGTCGACCACGGCTTCGCTGGCGTAGCCGCCATGGCCGACCATGCCGATCACCCGGTCTCCGACCTTGTAGTCGCCGACGCCCTCGCCCACCTCGGTGATGTCGCCGGCAATCTCGTGGCCCGGCGCGAACGGACGGGTTGGCTTGAACTGATACTTGTCCTGAATGATGAGCGTATCGGGAAAGTTGACCCCTGCGGCACGGACGGCAACGCGGACCTGCCCTTTGCCCAATGGCCGCGACGGCAATTCCACCATCTTCAGGCTCTCCGGGCCGCCCGGTGTCTCGCTCAACAATGCGCGCATTTCGATTTCGCCCCCAAATGCTGTTGTTCCGTCCTGTGACGCCATTGATACGATGAGCCGCCGGGCAACGTCCATCCATGCTAGAAGGCCGGACTTTCGGGTGGAGGAATTCAAGGGGGAGGATGATGGCGGGCCTGTACTTCGAGGAATTCACCGTGGACCAGATGTTCGAGCACGTCTGGACCCGCACCGTCACTGAAATGGACAACGTGCTCTACAGCTCGCTCACCATGAACGTACAACCGCTGCACATCGACGAGGAGTTCGCCTCCAAGACCGAGTTCGGCCAGCGCATCGTCAACAGCCTCTTCACGCTCGGCCTGATGATCGGCATCACCGTGAACGACACGACCCTGGGAACGACGATCGCCAACCTGGGCATGACCGGTGTGCGCTTCCCCAAGCCGGTCTTCCATGGCGACACCCTCCGGGTTCGCACAAAAGTGCTCGGCCTTCGCGAAAGCAAGTCGCGGCCCGACGCCGGCATCGTCGAGTTCTTCCATACCGCACTCAACCAGCGCGGCGAAATCGTGGCTGAGTGCAGGCGCCAGGCGCTGATGCACAAGAAGCCCAAAGCCTGAGGATCACAGATGCGTTCATTTCTGTTCGTTCCCGCCGATTCGGAGCGCAAGCTCGTCAAAGGCCCCTCCTCCGGAGCCGACGGCCTGATCCTCGATCTCGAGGACTCGGTCGCTGCCGGTCGCAAGACGGCGGCGCGCGAAATGGCGCTTGCCTACCTGCGGGGCGCCACTCGCGCCGGCCCCAGGCTCTATGTTCGCGTCAACGCCCTCGATACCGGCCTCACCCTCGACGATCTCGCCGCGGTCATGCAGGGCAAGCCCGACGGTATCGTGTTTCCCAAATGTGTCGGGCAGCCCGACCTTGACCTGCTGGCCACCTATCTCGATGCGCTCGAGGCGCGCGAAGGGATCGCTGCCGGTACAACGCGCATCCTGACCATCGCCACCGAAAGTGCCGCCGCCGTGCTTGCGTTGACCGCCGCACCTGCCAGGCACGCACGACTGATGGGTCACTCCTGGGGCGGCGAGGATTTGATGGCCGATCTCGGTGCACTGGCCAAGGGGCCGACGCCTGGCGTTTACGACGACACCTTCAAGTTCGCGCGGACGGTGAACCTGATGGCGGCGGTGGCCGCCGGCGTCACCGCCTATGACACCGTCTATCCCGACATCAAGAACATCGAAGGCCTGCGCGCCGAAGCACGCGACGCCCGGCGCATGGGATATGGCGGCAAGATCGCCATCCACCCCGATCAGGTCGCGATCATCCATGAGGTTTTCACGCCCAGTTCCCAGGAGATCGACTGGGCCCGGCGCGTCATTGCCACGTTCGAGAGCAACCCAGGATCCGGCGTCCTGACGCTCGACGGCAAAATGCTCGACCGGCCGCACCTCGTTCTCGCCCGGCGCCTGCTGGCACGGTCGGAGGGATGAAGGACAATTTCGGGCTCTACGAGGCGCTCGACCGGATGTTCAGTGGGTCGAGCGACTCGGTCCTGACGCTCGACGAATTCCTGGCCGGCCTGCAGGGCCGTTCCTATGCCTTTGCCATTCTGGCGCTCGATGTGCCGAACGTCATTCCTACGGGCATCCCCTGGCTGTCGACGGTGACGGGCGTACCAATGTTGTTCCTGCTGGCCCAGTTCTTCGCCGGCCGGCCCGTACCGTCATTGCCGAAGACGATCGGTCGGCGTGGTCTGTCCCGAGGCAAGCTCCAGAACTTCCTTGGCCGGGCCCGCCGTTATATTCGGTGGCTCGAAGACACCGTGCACGCTCGATACGAGTGGTGGGTAACCGGCACGCCGCGGCAGCTGCTCCTCGCGGCATGGTCCTTCAACACACTGATCCTGGCGTTGCCGATTCCCTTCGACAACCTGTTCCCAGCTATTGCCATCATGTTCTTCTGCTTCGCCCTGATAGAGGATGACGGCGTGATGGCCATTTTCGGATGGCTGCTCACGATCGTCACCGCCATCTGGACGGTGTTCCTGTTGATGGTCGGCCATGCCGCAATCATGGCCGCAATTTCGACGCTTCGGGACATCATCCTCAGTTGATGGTGAACAGCATGATCCAAGGCATGGAACCTTCCGTCAATTTGCGGGACGCCCTCGATCGTGGCGAGTCCCTGCCGGCGCGCTGGTACACCGATCCGTCGATCACCGAGCGGGAGATCATCCACGTCTTTCGCAAGAGCTGGAACTACATCGGCCCATTGGCCGAACTCACCAGGCTCGGCGACTACGTTACCGGCTATGCCGGCGGCGTGCCCATCGTCGTGATCCGCAACGAGCGCGGGCTGGCCGGTTTCGTCAATGTCTGCCGCCACCGCCGCCATGAGGTCATGAAGGGGCGCGGCAACGCCCGGTCGATGCAGTGCGGCTATCACGCCTGGACCTACGATTTGGCCGGCGGCCTCAGGCGCGCACCTCGCTCGGATGCCGAACCCAACTTTCGGCTCGAAGATTACCCGCTCCTGCCGGTCCGCACGGAAGCCCTGGGGCCCTTCGTGTTCGTCAATCTCGATGCCGATGCCCAGTCGGTGGCGGCCTGCTATGGTCCGGTCCTCGACCTTATCGCCGCCAGCGGCGTGGCCCTCGACACGCTCGAACTCCACAGCCGCGAAGATTGGCAGTCGCGCGCCAACTGGAAGACGATGCTGGAGAACTATCTCGAATGCTATCACTGCGCGGTCGCCCATCCCGGCTTCAGTGCCGTGATCGACGTGCGGCCGGATGCCTACACGCTGAGCGCCCACGGCTGGTTCTCGAGCCAGAGCGGGCCGGTCCGGGCGTCTGCCCTTGACGGCAACAGCAAGGTCGAACTCTACGACGTCACCGGGCCGGTAAAGCAATCGCAGTATCACTTCCTGTGGCCGAACATGACCATCAACATCAATCCGGGATTTCCCAATTTGTCGGTCGACGTCTGGATTCCCAACGGGCCGAACGCGACCGATGGATTTTCCGAGCAGTATTTTGCTCCCGGCGTCAGCGCGGATTTCGCGCGCACCCTGATCGCCTTCAACAAGCAGGTCGCCAAGGAGGACGATGCGCTGACCGATTCAGTGCAGCGCGGGCTGCTGGGCGGGCTGCCCGATCGCGGCCGGTCCCTGACCAGCAGCGAACATCTCGTCATCCATTTTCAGAAGATGATCGTGGCTGCCGTGGGCACCCCCGCTCAATAGGAGCGCGGCAGCCCGAGCACGTGTTCGGAAACGAAATTCAGGATCATGTTGGTCGAGATCGGCGCCACCATGTAGAGCCGGGTCTCTCGGAACTTGCGTTCGATGTCGTATTCTTCGGCAAAGCCGAAGCCGCCATGTGTCTGCACGCACATGTCGGCGGCCGCCCATG
>CALDNT010000293.1 GCA_937915145.1 uncultured Reyranella sp. | reverse complement strand
AAGGTCTTGTTGGTGGGCCCGAGCGCGCCCACTACGAAGCGCGGCTTGGCGGGGTCGCGTGCCGTGGCGGCGTCGGCGCAGGCGCGCGTCAATTTCGCCGCGGCGATGTTGATCTCGCGCGCCATGCCGGCAATGCCGTAGTCGGCCAGGCTGATGGCATTCGAGTTGAACGTATTGGTGGCGACGATGTCGGCGCCGGCTTCGAGATAGGCGTTGCAGATCTCGCTCACGATCTCCGGTCGTGTCAGGTTGAGCAGGTCATTGTTGCCTTTCTGGTCGTGATTGAAACTGCGCCCGGCGCGGAAACCCTCCTCGTCGAGCCGGTAGCTCTGGATCATCGAACCGTAAGGTCCGTCCTTCACCAGGATGCGTTCGGCGCCGATCGCGCGCAGCAGCTCGGCTTTTTCCTCGCGGGTCATCGCGGACGTACTCCCAGCAGATGGCAGATGGCAAAAGTGAGGTCGGCGCGGTTCAACGTGTAGAAGTGGAACTGGTCTACGTCCTCGGCACGCAGGCGGCGGCAGAGATCTCCGGCCACGGTCGCAGCGATCATGCGGCGCGTCTCGACATCGTCCTCGAGCCCCTTGAACATCTCGGCGAGCCAGGCCGGCACCTTGGAGCCGCACAGGCCGGCCATTTTGGCGATGCCCTGGAAATTCGACACCGGCATGATGCCCGGCACGATCGGCACATGGATGCCGGCTGCCGCTGCGCGGTCGCGAAAGCGCAGGAAATCGTCGGCGTCGAAGAAGAACTGGGTGATGCAGCGGTCGGCGCCGGCGTCGACCTTGCGTTTCAGGTTCTCGAGATCGGCCGTGGCGTCGGCCGAGTCGGGATGCTTCTCGGGATAGCCCGCGACGCTGATCTGGAAGTCGGCGATCTTCTTCAGGCCGGCGACGAGTGCCGCGGCGTTCTCGTAGCCGTCAGGATGGACGCTGTACTTGCCGCCCATGCCGCCCGGCGGATCGCCGCGCAGTGCCACGATGTGGCGGATGCCGGCATCCCAATAGGCGCGTGCCACATCGTCGATCTCGCCCTGGGTGGCGGCCACGCAGGTGAGGTGAGCGGCGGCGTCGATGCCGGTTTCCGACTTTAGCCGCGCTACGGTCTCGTGCGTGCGTTGGCGGGTCGAGCCGCCAGCGCCGTAGGTCACGGAGAAGAACGTCGGCTGCAGCGGCGTCAGCCGGGTCACCGTTTCCCACAAGGTGCGCTCGGCCGCCTCGGTCCTGGGCGGCGAGAACTCGAACGAAACTCTGAGTCGCTGCGGTGTGCGCGCGGGAAATTCGGAAGTGCCGGCGCTGGTGCTAAGGGGGCCGGTATCGGGACTCATCGTGACACTCCGTGGAAGGGAAGGACGGCAGGCCCTTGGCCGGTGCGCGCCGGCAGCTCGCGCTCGCCGCGCCAGATACCGGTCATCAGCCGCCGGCCGGGAAAATGGATGGGCTCCAGCACATTGAGCCCGGCGCTCTTCAGCCAGCCCTGTACCTGGTTGTCGGCGAAGCCGAGATGGACATGGGCGTGTTCGCGCTTCAGCTCGACCATGTCATGCGGCGAGAAGTCGACCACCAGCACGGTGCCGCCGGGGCGTACGACGCGCGCCGCCTCCGAAAGCGCTGCCGCCGGGTCGTCGGCGTAATGCAGGACATGATGGATGGTCACAACGTCGAAGCTGTCGGCTTCGAAGGGCAGCGCATACATGTCGCCTTGGCGGATCTCGGCATTGTCGAGGCCGGCGCGGGCGAGGTTGGCACGCGCCAGCGCCAGCATTTCGCGGGACTGGTCGACGCCGACGGCATGCTCGACCCTGGGAGCGAGCACTTCGAGCAGGCGGCCGGTGCCGGTGCCGATGTCGAGCAGCCGGCGTGCCCCGACGGGCAAGTGATGGGCCAGCGCGCGCTCGATCTCTCGGTCGGCGACATGCAGTGCCCTGAGCTCGTCCCAGTGCTGGGCATTGTCGCGGAAGAAGCGCGCCGCCGCGTTCTGGCGGCGCTGCTGCAGGCCATCCAGCCGGGCGCGGTCGGCGGCGATACGAGGATGCTTGGGGTCTAGCCGGCGCACGAACTCGCGCACCAGGGCGGCATCGTCGCCGGCGGTGACCAGGCGAAAGCGTGTGAACTGGCCTTCGCGGAAACGTTCCAGCAAACCGGCCTCGACCACCAGTTTCAGATGGCGCGATACGCGTGGCTGGCTCTGTCCCAGGACGTGGACGTAGTCGCTTACGGTCAGGTCTTCGCGCGCCGCCAGCGCCAGGATGCGCAGCCGCGTGTCTTCGGCCGCGGCCCGCAGAAGAGTGAGGAGGTGGTCCATGAAGTTACTAATATAAGTATATCTTTATTTGTGCAACAATAGAATGTGAAGTCCGCTTTGTTGCTCAGGAACCACATGACGCCGGTGTTTTGGCTATTCACTTCAAAGTGCCGCGCCTGTGTGCGACACTGAATTTCAACAGCGGCGGCAAACGCCGCTTCGTGCGTTTTGGCCCTGCGTTCCCAGGGCCGGCGGGATGGACCAGGGTTGGCGTAGATGGTCGTGAGTCTGACTAAGACGATCGTGCACAGGATGCGCCACTCCGTCGTCGTGATTGCCGCCGCCGCCGCGATGGTGGGCGGTTGCGCATCGGGTGACACCGGCGCGACGGAAGTCTGGGATCCGATCGAAACGCCCAACCGGTTCATCTTTTCGCTCAATCGCACCGTCGACATCATGGCCATCCGTCCGATGGCGGTCATTTATCGCGACTGGGTGCCGGAGCCAGCGCAGACGAGCGTGCGCAACCTCCTCGACAATCTCGGCGAACCGGTGACGGCGATCAACGAGGTGGTCCAGGGCGACGCCAGCCGGGCTGCCACGACAATGGCGCGGTTTCTTGTGAATTCGACCATCGGCGTCGTCGGCCTGTTCGACGTGGCCACCATGCTCGGCCTCGAACGCACAAAGGAAGACGCCGGCAAGACGATCGGCATGTATGCCGGCGTGGAGCCGGAGAATGGTGGCTTCTACCTCATGCTGCCGGGGATCGGGCCGTCCAACGCACGTGACGGCACCGGCCTGATGATGGATTATCTGGTCGATCCGTTCCGGATCCTGACCTTCAACCTGGCCATCGACTGGACCGTCTATCAGGGCGCGCGCTACGGCATGAACGTGATCGACTACCGGTCGCGCACCATCTTCGCTCTCGACGATCTGGAAAAGAACAGCGTTGACTACTATGCTGCTCTGCGCAGCGCCTACACTCAGAATCGCGCCGAACTGATCCGCCAGAAGCGGGAAAAGACCGACACCAAGAGCGAGCTCGAACGCCGGGACAATCTGGCCCTCGTGCGTTAGAAGCCGGATTGCGCTAAGACTCCATCGCCTGAATCCATTTAGAAGGAGCGAACAGTGTTACTGCTCGCCATTCGTCGTGTGATGCTACGCTCGGCCGCCGCGGTAGCGGCCGCCGCCTTCATTCTGCCCGTTCTCGTTCTTCCGGTGTCGGCCGCCGAACCGGCAAAACTGGTGGATACCGTGGCCGTCGAGGTCATCGAGATCGTGAAGACCAAGACAGGTGCCGATCGCCAGGCCAGTATCCGGCGGGTCCTGAAGACCAACTTCGACCTGCCCTATATGGCGCGCGCGGCGCTGGGGACGCACTGGAACCAGGCCAGCGAAGCCCAGCGTGCCCGCTTTCTCGCGGCGGTGGAAACCGCCGAGGCCCGCGCCTACAGTGATCGGTTCGGCCAGTATGCCGGACAGACCCTGGCTGTTGGCAAAGTGACTCCCCGCCCCAACGGCATCTCGGTCGTCGACAGCCTCCTCAATCAGACCAACGGCCAGCCGATCAAGCTTCAGTGGGAAGTCCGCGACACCCCCGGTGGACCGCGCATCACCGACGTCAAGGTCGAGGGCGTCAGCATGGTCATGACTAGACGTTCGGATTTCAATTCCTACATTCAGAATCATGGCGGCATGGTCGAGCCGCTGATTGCCGAACTGGAAGCCCGCGCCGCCCGCTGACGAGTCCACGACCAGGACCGGTCGAATTGCGCCGCAAACGCGTTCGACGTAGACTTTGCAGCGGGAGGCGTATCGATCGGTTCACTGGCATTGAAGGATTTGTGCCAGCGGATCGAAGGAGAGCGCCATGGATAGCGTACAGGTCAAGAACCCGGCCGAACTTCGCTCGGTCGATCCGGTTTGGGCGAAAATCCGCGAAGCTGCCCTGTCGGCCGCTGCCGCTGAGCCGGTGCTGGCGGGGACCCTGCACGCCACCATTCTCAGCCAGCCGCGGTTCGAATCGGCGCTGAGCTATCATCTTGCGCGGCTCACCGGCACGACCGAAGTGCCGGCCGCGCTGATCCGCCAAACCTTCGACGAGGCGCTGGCGGCCGATACAGCGATCGGGATGGCGGCGCGCGCCGACATCGTGGCCGTCGCCGACCGCGACCCCGCCTGCACCAGCCATCTCGATCCGCTGCTCTGGTTCAAGGGCTACCATGCCCTGCAGACCTATCGCGTCGGACATTGGCTGTGGGAGCAGGGCCGCCAGACGCTTGCCCATTTCCTGCAGAGCCGGGCGAGTGCCCTGTTCGGCCTCGACATTCATCCTGGCGCGCGGATCGGCCAGGGCATCTTCATCGATCACGGCACCGGCGTGGTGATCGGCGAGACGGCGGTCGTGGAAGATGGCGTGTCCATGTTGCACGGGGTGACGCTGGGGGGCACCGGCAAGGAACGCGGCGACCGCCACCCCAAGGTACGGCGCGGCGTGTTGTTGGGCGCTGGCGCCAAGGTGCTGGGCAACATCGAGATCGGCGCCTGCGCCAAGATCGCCGCTGGCAGCGTGGTGCTCGAGCCGGTTCCAGCTGGCTGCACTGCGGCTGGCGTGCCGGCCCGCATCATCGGCTGCGTCGATGTGCCGGAACCGGCACTCGAGATGGACCAGCGCATCTGAAGTTGCACTGCGCCGGTCCGCCGGCTCAGTAGATCGCGCTGCCTTCCCGGGAGGCGAGATCGTTCATGGAAAGCTGGAAGCGCCGCCGCAATCCGCGGGCAATGGCATCGACGGCAAAGGTCGCGAGCACGGTCACGGCGATCAGCAGGACGGCACGATCCAGTCGGATTTCGGTGATCGCGCCGTCAATATAGAAGCCCAGCGTATGGACGCCGAGAATGCCGACGATCGCCGATTCCCGTAGGATGATCTCCCAGCGGTAGAAGATGTAGGCGAGGAAGTTGCCGTAGAGACGCGGCACGAATTCATAGACATAGAGATTGAACCCCCGCGGGGCGTCGGGCCGCAGGGTTGGCGTCAGTGCATCGGCCTGCCGCCCAAGCAGATGCGCGATGATGGCGCCGTTGTGCAGGCCAAGCGCTATGATCGCGGGCAACATGGACGGCCCCAGCATCTGCAGAAAAATATAGACCAGCATGTACTCGGGCGTGGAGCGGCCCACGACCAGCAAGAGATGTCCGCTGATGCTCGGGACCTTGCCGACGAGCCGGGCAACGATGAGCGGAAACCCGAGCAGGGCTACAAACATCGTGACGGCGAGCGCCATCTGGGTGACGACGACGGTGCTCCACAATCCGGGAAAGGCCTGCGTCGACAGCAACACGTCGAGCCAGCCGGACAACTGGTCCCAGGTCGAAGAAGCCAGCAGGCTGGCGTCTCTCAAGGGCGCGGGCACGATGTCCTCGGTGAGGAACCTGACGAGATTTTCCATCCGGAACGGTGGCCCGCCGAGTGTGATCAGCAGTCCAAACGCCGCGACGAGAAAGACCGGTATGAGTGACGGGCGCAGCCACTGCCGGTTCGTGGCGATCATGAGATAGTAGATCAGCAGCACTGCGGCGACCGATTCGTAGCGGCCGACCTTGAAGAAGGCGTCGAGTTCGAAGCCCAGCGTCGGCAATCCGACGAAGCCGAGCACGGCGCTCGACCGCAGGCCGCACTCGATGCGATAGCGTGTGTAGATCCGGAACGGCGACAGCGCCATCGGCAGGCGGGCGTAGAGGAAGCGTGAGAGCGCGCCGCTGCCCGGCGGCAGAACTTCATCCGGCCGGCGATCGGCTTCCTCCAGCATTTCCGAATAGACCTTGGCGAAGATGCCGCTGTAGGGCAGCGCAATCGCGAGCGCGCCGGTGATGGCGCTTGGCCCGAAGACCTGCAGAAACAGCAGCGCCCAGAACAGTTCGTGCACGGCACGCAACGTCGCCGCCAGTATGCGAACGGGGCGCAGGTGATAGGCCGGGGCGAGCAGCAGGCCCGCGAGCGAGCCGATGAAGACACCGACCAGGCCGAACGCCACGGTGTAGACCACTGCCCAGGCAATCGACCGGATGCTGTTGAAGTCGGGCGACAGGAATCCGGCGAGAAACCGCGACACATGCCGCCACGGATCGTGCGTCGAGACCTCGAGGTCGGCGAAGGGCAGCATCGCCAGTCCAACCAGGACGACTCCGATGCCGACCTCCCGCCTGCCTAGCCAGTGCCTGCCGGCCGGGCCTTTCCGGTCAGGCCGCATAGAGGGCTTCGATCTCGCCGCGTTCGATCTTGCCGGAGGGCTTGTCGATCACGATCCGGCCGCCGCGCAGCCCGATGATGCGGCTGCAATAGGCGCGCGCCAGATCGACATCGTGAAGGGCGAGGAGAACGGTGGAGAATCGCCGGCGGATCGTGTCGAGCACGACTGCGGATTGCTTCTCGTCGATCGCCGAGATCGGCTCGTCGCCGAGCAGGATGTCGCCGCCGCGGAACAGCGCCCGGGCGATTGCGGTCCGTTGTTTCTGTCCGCCGGAGAGTCGCTCGACCGGGCGAAACATTTCCGGCTCCAGCGCAATCTCCGCGAGGATGGGCCGGATCGCGGCGACCTCGCGGCGCAGCGGCCGAACGAGATTGGCGAAATTGTAAAGGGAGGACCGCCGGTCGAGGCGGCCCATGTAGACATTGTGGAAGACGCTGAGCGGCGGGACCAGCGCGTGATCCTGCGGCACCAGGGCGGTCGCCCGGCCGGCAGCAATCAGCCGCCGGTAGAGATGGGTGATCAGTGTCGATTTTCCCGATCCGCTGCGGCCCAGGAAGGCGATGGTTTCGCCTTCCTGGATCGACAGGTCGACGCCGACAAGCACATCGTGCTCTTTCCAGCCGATGGTTTCGCCGGCCAGCGAAAGCAAGGTCATCCGTCGATGAGGTTGAGAAGGTGCGCGGTATCCTCGACGGGCTGATAGTCCTTGTTGGCGGCCGGAATGAACTTCGTGCGGGGGAAGGTTGCCAGCAGCTCCGGGTCGTTCATTTTCACGAGTGCGTCCTGTACCTTCTTGATGAAGCCCGGCCCGAAAGTCTTGTCGACGTCGCCGCGGATCGACCAATTGTAGTCGGGATAGGGCGGCGTCTTCCAGATGACCGTTACGGCCTTGGTGTCGACCTTGCCGGCCTTGAGGGCGGCCTCGTAGACGGTGAAGTCGAGTGCGCCGATCTGGTAGGCACCGGACGAAACCAGGTCGAGTGTCTTGGTGTGGTCGCCCGAAAAGCCGACGCGGGAAAAGACTTTCTCCGGATCCGTCTTGAAGATTTCCCGGAGATAGAATTCCGGCATCAGGCGGCCCGACGTCGAGCCCTTGGAGCCGAACGTGAAGGTCTTGCCTTTCACATCGTCGCCCAGCGTCGGCTTTGCCGACAGCCCGGTGCTCGAATGAGCGATGAAGTAGGTCACGAATGCGGTGTCTTCGATGCCCTGCGCGATGGCGACCGAACCGGGGACGGCCAGGCGCGCCTGCACGCCGGTCAAGCCGCCGAACCATGCGAGCTGGATGTGGTTGTTCTTGAAGGCCGTCACCGCTGCCGAGTAGCTCTTGACCGGGACATACTTGACCGGCACGCCAAGTTCCTTCTGCAGATAGGCGGCGACCTTGTTGAAGCGTTCCAGCAGGTGCGTCTCGTCCTGGTTCGGGATGGCCGAGAATGACAGCGTCGGCTGGGCCATGGCGGGACCGCCGGTGGCAAGGGCCGCTGACATGACTGCGGCGACTGCCAGAGCGGCGAGATGCCGGCGCGGCCGATCGGAATTGGTCGTCATTGCTGTTCTTCCCCATGAGTTGCGAACGTCGGCGCGACTTGCCGTTCGTTGGTGCGATTGTCGGGCTGGCGGCGATTCGACGGGCGTTATCGCGGGTATGGCCATGCTCGACGTCAGGTCATCGACCGGAAATTTCTCGCCCCGAACCTCGGGAACGGCATCGGCTGCCACATCGGGATTTTGGCGGCGCACGACGCGCCCGTCAATGACACGCGGCTCCGTGCGGGGTTGCATCGACCGGCCGGAACCGCCACTTGTGCAGGAACAGCCTGCATGCCGACCGAGGAGACAGCGATGACCGAGACCAGGATTGCGCCGAACCTTCCGCAGTGGATGAAGGACCATGTCGACCGCTACCTCGGCAGCGGCGGCACCGACGGGCACATGTACAAGATCACCTTGCCCAACATGCCGGAACTCACGGTTCCATCACTGTTGCTCACGACCACGGGGCGCAAGTCGGGGCAGAAGTATTTGTTCCCGCTGTTCTACGGCCGTGCCGGCGAGAGCTACTTCGTGATCGCCTCCAAGGGCGGCGCGCCGGAGCATCCTGGCTGGTACGCCAACCTCCTTGCCAATCCCGACGTCGAGATCCAGGTCGGCACCGAAAAGAAGCGGGCGCGGGCGCGGACCGCCACGGGCGAGGAGCGGGCGCGGCTATGGGACCTCGGCGTTGGTTTCTGGCCGCCCTATACCGACTACCAGAAAAAATCCGGCGCACGCCAGATTCCCGTCGTCGTGCTCGATCCCGTAGCCTGAAACCGCGGGTCACCGGACTTAAGCTGCCTTCTTCACCAGCGTTTCGATCTCGGCAAGGCGAGGGGTCACTTTTTCGGGACGCTGGCTGCCGAGTTGCAGGACCAGGCGGTCGACGCCCAGCTCGGCATAGGCCGGCAGCGCGTCGGCCGTCATCGACATCGGCGGGGTGACGATGATCTCGAATTTCCTGTCGCGCTTGCGCCCGGCCTTGGCGAAGGCGTCGTCGAGCTTGGCGAGCATGCCTTTGGTCCGCGCCGGATCGAGATTGAAGCCGTACCAGCCGGCGCCGAACTGAACGGCGCGGCGGAAGGCGGCGTCGGCATAGCCGCCGACGATGATCGGCACATGCGGCTTCTGGATCGGCTTGGGATCGAGCCGCATGGTCTCGAATTTCACCCATTTGCCGGCGAAGTCGACGACCGGCTCGGTCCACAGCCGCCGCATGACCTCGAGGAATTCGTCGCAGCGCGCGCCGCGGTCTTCCCAGCGGTAGCCACAGGCCTCGACCTCCTCCTTGTTCCAGCCGACACCGATGCCGAAATCGAGGCGCCCGTCGGTCAGCCAGTCGAGCGTGCACATTTCCTTGGCGGTGTAGATCGGGTTGCGCTGCGGCACGAGGGTGACGCCGGTGCCCAACCGCAGTTTGGTCGTCGCGGCGGCCAGGAACCCGAAGGTGGCCACGACGTCCAGCATGCCGCCGCCGTCCGGCACCGGAATGCGGCCATCTTTCGAGCCGGGATAGCCATAGGTGTTCTTGTCGAACAGCGCCACATGCTCGCCCATCCAGATCGAATCGAGCCCCATGCCTTCGGCCCGCTTGCCGAAGTCGCGGATCATCTGCGGCGTCGCCTGCGGCGACATGAAGGTGGCGAAAACTCCGACTTTCATCGTGATGCTCCTCGTTGCAGCCAGCGGACGCTTCATGGTTAGACCGCGCCATCCCCGCGATCAACATTGCCACGCGGCTGCCCTCCGCCCGGCGACATTGACCTGCATCAATGACGCGAGCCCCTGTGTGGCCGTCGATGGCAGGTAACGGATTGGCGCGCGCAGGAGGCATGACCATGAAGACGTCGATCGCGCTGGCGGCGCTCGCATTCACCGGCCTGGCCGTGACCGTGGCGCAGGCGCAAGGCTTGCCCCAAGGCCCATCCATCTCGCGTGGGCAGGCGTTCGCGCGGACGAACTGCGCTTCCTGTCACGCGATCGGCCGCACGGGGGAAAGCCCGCTGCGGCAGGCGCCGCCCTTCCGGACGCTGCACCGCCACTATCCGGTCGAGGATATCGCCGAATCCCTCGCCGAAGGGATCGTGACGGCGCATCCGGGCATGCCGCAGTTCCAACTTGAGATGGGTGAGATCGGCGACCTCATCGCCTATCTGAAGACCCTCGAGTGATGACGGTGAAGTCGATGCGACGTCTGATGGTCTTCATCCTGGCACTGGCCTCGGTTCCGGCCGCCGCGCAAGGTCCCGAGGACGGGCGGCCTCTGGCCGAGCGCTGGTGCATGGCGTGCCATGTCATCGAGCGCGAACCGCTCACCGTCGCGCCCGATCGCGTGCCGAGCTTCCCGGTGATCGCTGCCCGCTCCGGCACGACGCCCGAGTCGCTGCGGCGCTATCTATCGACAGGACACACGCACATGCCGGATTTCATACTCAGCCGCTACGAAAGCGACGCCCTGATCGCCTACATTCTTGATCTGCGCCAGCGGAGGAATTCCAAATGACGCTTCACAGGAAGATTCTCGAATGGCAGGCCGCCCATCCGACCCTCACCTGGATCGGCTGGGGGATCGTCTGGCTCTTCATCCTGGCGCTGCTGCTCAAGCCGACGAAGACTTCGCTGTTCTAGGATGCGGGTCCGCCGTCGTGAGCCTGCCTTCGCCTGCGGGTCATGCGCTCGAGGTCGACGGTGAGCGCGCGAGGCTGTATGACGGCCAGCGGAATTCGGTGGCAAGCCGGCCGCCTCCGCTATCGAACGCTGCACCTGGAGAGCAAGCACATGGCCACAGCATCTGCCGTCGAACGGCGCGTCCTCACCGCTGCGGAGTGTGAACGCGTGGTGCAAAGCTATGCGCCGGCGCTGAACGCGCTGAAGCGCAAGGAACTGGTGACGCTGGTCGGTTGGCTGCGCCGGCAGAGCGCCAAGTGGCGAGGGCAGGAACGGCGTGGCGGCACCCGCGGGGGCAAGGCCGCTTCGTCCAAAGCGGCCGCAGCCGGGCCGGTGAGCCGGCCCGGCCAGGCGGCCAAGCGCAAGGCCTTCGCCGATGCCCTGAAGCGCGCCACGGCGCGCCTTGATCGCATCGTGGCCGGGGAGAAGCGGGCGGCGATGAGCAAGAGCATGGCCGAGGCGCTGGGACGCAAGCGGGCTGCAAAGGCTGCCAAGCATCCCTCGGGTGGCCGACGCTCGGGCAAAGGTCCGCAGCCGATCGAGAATCCCAAACCCCGGCGCATCGTCAAAGGCTCGAAGATCGGCAGCATTTCCCAGGCCACGCGCAACGCCCAGGCACGCCGCGACAATCGCGGAAAGAAGAAGTAGCGCGCCGCGATTGTTGTAGAACGACAAAGTTTTCTGTTCCGGAGTATCGCATGCAGCACAAGTTCCGCGGCCTCGCCCTGCACACCTGGACGGTCGACACCACGCCCCTGGAGGGCGCGCTTGCGGCCGCCAGGTCGGGTGGCTTCGACGCCATCGAGTTGCGGCGAATCGATTTTCAGCGCGGCCACGAACGTGGCCAGTCCAATGCCGCGGTGCTCGACCTGGTGCGCGCCGGCGGATTGCCGGTCGCCGCCGTCGGCGTGGAATACGGCTGGATCTTCGCCGCCGCCGCCGACAGGGAGCGGCTGTTCGCCTCCATGAAGGAGGCCTGCGAGAACGCCGTGGCGCTGAAGTGCGGCCTGGTGATGAGCGCCATCGGACCGGGTACGGCGAGCGTGGACGAGGCGGTGGCCAACATCCGGCGCGCCGGAGAGATTGCTGCTGGCTTCGGCCTCAGGCTCGCGCTCGAATACCAGTTCCAGCACCCGGTGGTGCGCAGCCTCGACATCCTGCGCGACCTCATTGCGCGCGCCGCCCAGCCCAGCGTCGGCCTGCTGCTCGATGCCTATCACCTTCAGCGCGGCGGCCGGCCGGGCCGCGGCTTCGAGGAAGTGCCGGCGGCGGAAATCTTTTATGTGCAGTTCAGCGACGTGCCGGATGCACCGCCCAACGGCCCGCCGCCGACCGACCGCCTGGCACCGGGCAAGGGCATGGTGCGCTGGACGGAGCTGTTCCAGCTTCTCGCCGAGAAGGGCTACGAGGGTTACATAAGCTATGAGGCGCCCAATCCCGCCCACTGGGCGCGCCCCGCCGCCGATGTCGCGGCCGAAGGCGCGGGAGCCACGCGCCGCGCTCTGGCACAGGCCTTCGATCGCTAGCCGGAGACGATGCCGTCCCCGCCGATGACTTCATTGCGGACTTCGGTTCTGATCGTCGGCGGCGGCCCCGTCGGCTCCACTCTGGCGCTCGATCTGGCCGGACGCGGCATCGATGTGATCGTGGCCGAGCAGAACCCGCCTGACACACAGCCGGGCGTCAAATGCAACCACGTCGCGGCGCGGACGATGGAGATTTTCCGCCGTCTCGGTATCGCCGGTCGCGTGCGCGACGCCGGACTGCCGCCCGATCATGCCAACGACGTCGCCTTCCGCACCACCGCGGTAGGCCCCGACTTCGCACGTATCCATATTCCCTGCCGGCGCGACCGCTACAGCGACCGCAGCGGCCCCGACGGCTGGTGGCCGACGCCCGAGCCGCCGCATCGCATCAACCAGATCTACCTCGATCCCCTGCTGGCCGCCGAGGCGGCGGCGCATCCACGCGTGCGGTTCCTGAACCGACTTCGCCTGCAGGGGTTTACCCAGGACGAGACGGGAGTCACCGCCGAGGCCCTGGACCTCGACCGTGGCGGCAAGGTCGCGATCTCCTGCGCCTATCTGGTGGGATGCGACGGCCCCGCATCCGAAGTCCGGCGCCAGATCGGCGCGCGCATGACCGGCGACGCCATGATTGGCCGCACCCAGTCGAGCTACATCCGCGCACCGGGCCTCGCCGCGCGGCTGCAGGCGGCGCCTGCCTGGTCGACGCAGGTCATGAACCCGCGCCGCAGTGCCAACATGTTCGCCGTCGACGGACGCGAGACCTGGCTGGTCCACAACTACCTGCGCGCCGACGAGGAGGATTTCGAAGCCGTCGACGGCGATGCCTGCCTGCGGCACATCCTGGGCGTCGAGCCGTCGTTCGGCATCGAAGTCATCAGCCGCGAGAATTGGATCGGGCGTCGCCTGCTGGCCGATCGCTTCCGCGACCGCCGTGCCTTCATCTGCGGCGATGCCGCCCACATCTGGGCGCCGTTCGCCGGCTACGGCATGAACGCCGGCATCGCCGACGCCACGAACCTGGCCTGGATGCTGGCGGGCGTGCTGAAAGGCTGGGCCGACCCGGCGGTTCTGGCGGCGCACGAGGCCGAGCGCTGGCCGATTACCGAACAGGTCTCGAAATACGCCATGGGCACGGCGCTGTCGCTCGCCCGCGCCCGTGCCGGGGTGCCGGCCGATATCGAGGCGGTGGGCGAACGCGGCGACGCGGTACGCGTCGCGCTGGGCAGCCGGCTCCTTGAGATGCATACGCCGCAGTTCTGCTGCGGCGGGCTCAACTTCGGCTCGTTCTACGATCGCTCGCCGATCGTCGCCTACGATGGCGAACCCGCACCGACCTACACCATGGACACGTTTACGCCGTCCACCGTGCCGGGCTGTCGCACGCCGCATGTCTGGATGGAAGACGGACGCTCGCTCTACGACGCCCTGGGCCTCGACTTCACCTTGCTGCGCTTCGACCGCTCGATCGACGTGGCCGGCCTCGTCGAGGCGGCCGCCTTGCGTGGCGTGCCGCTGGCGGTGCTCGATCTCGCGGCACAGGCTCCGTACCGGCAGAAGTTGGTGCTGTCCCGTCCCGACCAGCACGTCGCTTGGCGGGGCGACCTGTTGCCCAGCGACGCCCTGAGCCTGATCGACCGCATTCGCGGCGCGCCTGTGGCCTGAGGACAGGCAACCACGCGAGGTCATTCCCGGCAACAGCTTGCAATTCGCGTGTTTCTCCTTTCCATTCGCCGAGCAAAACGGTTGCAGCCGTCTGCTTGCTGAACGGCAACGGCGGCGGCTACTGTTCGGCGAGGCCAATCGCTCTGCGGTGACGCGCGAAAACTGAGGAAACGGTGCCATGGACGGCGTTCTGACCGACACTTCGGCGAAGGCGGCAGCCGAGAACTGGCTCGGCGACTTCACGGCGGCTCTGGCTTCCGGCGATACCGCGCGCCTCGCGGCGCTCTTCGCGCATGAATGTTATTGGCGGGACATTCTCGCCTTCACCTGGGACCTGCACACGACGTCCGGCGCCGAGACCATTGCCGAACGGATGATGCCTGCGGTGTCCGGCGTGGCACCGCGCGGGCTGAAGCTCGCCGCGGGCCGCACACCGCCCCGGCCGGTCAAGCGTGCGGGTACCAACGTGGTCGAGGCAATCTTCACCTTCGAGACCGCGGTCGGACCCTGCAACGGCGTCGTGCGGTTGGTCTCCGAAGCGGGCAAGCCGCGCGCCTGGACGCTCATGACCGCGCTCGACGAGATCCGCGGGCATGAGGATCCGGCCAACGGCCGGCGCTGGCAGGACGTCGACTGGAAGCGCAACTTCGGCGGCGAGAACTGGGCCGACCGCCGCCGCCGGGCCATCGCCTACGAGGATCGCGATCCCGCAGTGCTGGTAGTGGGGGCGGCGCAGGCGGGGCTGATGGCGGCGGCGCGTCTGGCCATGCTGGGCGTCGACACGCTGGCGATCGATCGCGAGAAGCGTATCGGCGATTCATGGCGCCGCCGCTACCACGCGCTCACCCTGCACAACGAGACGCGGGTGAACCACTTCCCCTACATGCCGTTCCCGCGCTCCTGGCCGGTGTTCATTCCCAAGGACATGCTGGCGAACTGGTTCGAACTCTACGCCGAGGCGATGGAGCTGAACGTCTGGACGGCCACGGAGTTGACCGCTGCCGCCTACGACGAGACGACGAAGCGCTGGAACGTGGCCCTGAAGCGCGCCGACGGCAGCGAGCGGATCATGCATCCGCGCCACGTCGTCTTCTGCAACGGCGTCAGCACCATTCCGAAGATGCCGGACCTGCCGGGCCTCGGGGACTTCAAGGGCGCGGTGCGCCATTCGGCCGACGCCGGCAGCGGCACCGACTGGAAGGGCAAGCGCGCCCTCGTGCTCGGCACCGGGACCTCGGGCCACGATGTGGCGCAGGATCTGGTCGTCTCGGGTGCCGCCGAGGTGACGATCATCCAGAACCGCCCGACGCTGATCGTCAGCCTGAAGGAGGCGCAGGCGCCCTATGCCCTCTACGACGAGGACATCTCCTTCGAGGATTGCGACCTGCTCGCGGCCTCTTTCCCCTATCCCATCTACGCGCGCGCCCACCAGAGCATCACGCGGATGAACGCCGAGGCCGACCGAGAGTTGCTGGAGGGGCTGAGGAAGCGCGGCTTCAAGCTGACGTCGGGCCCCGACGGCACGGGCTGGCAGATCATGTACGGCAATCGCGGCGGCGGTTACTACTTCGACGCCGGCTGCTCGCAGATGATCGTCGAAGGCCGCATCGGCCTGATCCAGTTCGCCGACATCGAGCGCTTCTCGGCCGACAGCGTGCGCCTGAAGGACGGCGGTGTCCGGCAGGCCGACCTGATCGTTCTGGCCACCGGCTACGAGGGCCAGAAGGAGGCCGTCCGCGGCGTGCTGGGCGAGGAGACGACGGATCGCATAGGGCCGGTCTGGGGCTTCGACGAGGAAGGCGAACTCGCGGGCATGTGGCGCCCGACCGGCCAGCCCGGCCTGTGGTTCCTGGCTGGCGGCCTGGCGCAATGCCGGATTTTCTCCAAGGTGCTCGCGTTGCAGATCAAGGCACGGGAACTCGGCCTCGTTTCCTGATCGCGACGGCAGCCGCCGTTAGTCGCCGCCGCCACCGGCGGGCTTGGGCCCGATGAGCTTGATGCCGTCGACGGTGAGCGTGACCGATGAGGCCGGATCGCCATCGGACCTGAGCCAGCCCTTCGCGACGGCCAGGCGGATCCCGGCTTCGATCGCGTCCGCATTGGCGATGCCCAGCTTGCGTTGAACCTTGTCGATGTGCGTCCAGGTTGGCGGCGGGCGCCGACCGGTTACGTCGTGGACGGCATTGAGCAGGTCGGAAATGAACTGGGCGGCGTTGGTCGGCGGGGTGACCATCGGGCGAGCATAGCGGGCCGCGCCTTGCCGGGCTACGCGGCTGGTGGCCGCTCTTCAGGTTGCCCTACCGCTTGCCGGCCGGCCACACCCGCTGGATCATGGCGAACAGGAACGCCGTCGTGAGGCCGAACAGCAGCATGCCGTTCAGCGCCTCCAGTGCGCCCATCATCTGCCACTTGGACTCGAGGAAGATGTGGGAATGGCCATAGGTGGTGAGCGCGCCCAGCGAATAGAGCATCGCCGATCTGTTGTCGGGAAGCGCGCCCAGCACGCGATAGGCAAAGGCCCAGATGCCGCCTTCGAGGATATGCAGGCCAGTCACCAGGGTCACGGCGATGCCCATTACCAGAGCGAAGGTG
>CALDNT010000292.1 GCA_937915145.1 uncultured Reyranella sp. | reverse complement strand
CCAGCGCCCGCTTGAACGCCTCGACCGTCGAGACGTCGGGCTTTGGCGCGCCCTCAGCGATGCCGACGCCCAGGATCGAGTCGGCGAGACAGACGCGGGTCTCGGGACGCACGATGCGGTCGGCGCAGAGCTTGTCCATGGCGCCGTCGATGGCGATGACGACGTCGGCACGCTGCCCTTCGGCGATCGACTTCATGATGGCGGTGGTCGGACGCCAGTCGATCTCCAGGCGCCAGGGCGATGCGGCCTCGAAGGACGGTTTCAGCCAGCGATTGACGGCCACCTCGAGGGCGAGACCGCTCATGACGGCGACAGACGACGGCGATGCCACTGGACCTCACTTCTTACACAACGGACACCGCCAATATAGCGCGATGCAGCCGCGGAGGGCGGTAAAAGTTGATCTAGAGCGGGTCTCCGCGAACGGGCACGAGAAGGGCCATTCCTGGTATGTCTATAGCCTGCAGACACACGCAAGACTGGCTAGCGCCTGCCGCCCCACATCCTGCAGGCTGGACACATTGAAGCCTGTGCCATCACCGTCCTGTTTGCCCAAGTCATCGAGCATGAATTTGGTCGAGCGGTTCAACGCCTTGCCGGCGTCATAGGCCTTCGCAAGCTTGTCCTCGGCGAGTTTAAGCGCTCCGCCGGGTCCTCGATCGCCGCGAACTCGGCGCGATAGCCCAGTTTGATCTCCCTTCAATGCCCATCGGCGCTGTTTACAACGCCGGGGGGGGAGAGAACCTCTGAGTCATGATGATGACTGGGCGGACGTCCTTCGACGCTCCCGGACATTGCTATGCAATGTCCTGCCGCTCATCCGGCCGGGCGGAGCCCGGCCCTCGACCACGTGCCGGAGGGTCCGCCGAAGACGATCTGCACGAGGCCCGCCACGATGCCCAGCGACACGCCGAACCGCCAGGCCAGGTCGTAGTTGCCGAACGCATCGAAGATCAGGCCGCCGCCCCAGGCGCCGACGACCGAGCCCATCTGGTGGATGACGAACGACACGCCCAGAAGCGTCGCCATGTTGCGCGTGCCGAACAGGTCGGCGACATAGCCCGACACCAGCGGAATGACGCCCAGCCACAGCATGCCCATCGCCGCGGCGAAGAGGATCGTCGTCGCGGGCGTGGGCGGCAGCATGAAATAGATCGCGAGCACGGCGGAGCGCGCGAGATAGGTCAGCCCGAGCAGGACGTTCTTGAGATAGCGCTGGCCGAGCCAGCCGGCCAGCAGGCAGCCCGCGATGTTGATGCCGCCGATGATGGCCATCGCGGAGGCACCGAGCATCGGGTCCAGGCCGCAGATCGCAAGGTAGTTCGGCAGGTGCGTGTTGACGAAGATGAGCTGCAGCCCGCAGACGAAATGCGTGCAGCACAGCACGACGAAGCGGCGGTTGCGCAGCGCCTCGGCGATCGCAGCACCCGCCGAGGCGCGCTGCAGCGACGGCTGGGGCAGGCGGTCGACCCGGCCGGTGATCACCGCCGCCGGCACCATCGCGGCCGCCAGAACCACGAACAGCACCGCGCCCCATCGCCAGTCCCATACGCCGAGCAGCCCCTGCAGCGCGGGCGCGATCACCAGCGTGCCGACCGAGGAGAAGGCACCGACGATGCCCAGGATCACGCTGCGCCGCTCGGGCGAGGCGGCCCGCGCGGCCGCCGTCATGGCGAGCGACGATCCGGTGCAGGCGATGCCGACGCCGATCAGGCTCTGCGCCAGCAGGAACGTCCCCGTCCCGGTGGCGGCTGCCATCACCGCCATCGCGGCGACATAGGCCGCTGCGCCCAGCACCATCACCGGACGCAACCCCCAACGATCGGCCACCGCGCCCAGCGGCGCCTGCGCCAGACCCCAGACGATGTTCTGGACCGCGATCGCGAAGGTGAAATCCGATGCCGACATGGAAAGCGCCTGCGTCATCGGCGGCAGGAAAAGCCCCAGGCACTGACGCATGCCCATCGCCAAGCTCATCATCACCGAGGCGGCAATCAGGATCGGCAGGGCGTTTGCGCGGGTCGCGGCGTTCATGGCTGGCCAGCCTGCCCGGATCGGGCGCGAGGTCAAGAGTCGCCCGGGACTCCTATTCCGACACGCGCTATTCCAAAGCCTTTGCCAGGATCGCCTGCAGTGTCTTGGCGCCGTGCGCATCGGGCGGTGGCGCCTGGCCGGTCTCCGCGATCCGGCGGCTTTGCGCATCCTCCCAGTGACGGCCGTCGAAGAACCGCGTGGGCTTCAGGCTGGCTGCGTCGATACCGTCCAGGCAACGGGCGTTGACGGTGACGCGGTGCGGCTGCGAGCGCGGGATGTAGAAGGCGTGCATGCCGCAATGGGAGCAGAAGGTATGCTGCGCGACGCCGGTGCCGAAGGTGTAGGCTTTTAGCGCGCTCCTGCCTCGCAGCAGCTCGAAATTGGCGAGGTCGGTGCTGAGCAGCAGTATCCCCTTCTTGGTGCAGATCGAGCAGCTGCAATGGGACAGGCGTTCGAAGTCGACCCCGGCGCGAAACCGCACCCGGCCGCAATGGCATCCGCCTTCCCGTGTTTCCAGCATGTCCGCCTCCTCACGCCGACCGTGCCATGCTCCCGTGCCACGGTCCATCGCGCCGCCGATACCTCGGTGTGGCTCGAGGGCGCGCCCACTTTCGAAGCCGAGAGCGTGCTGGCGATCTGCTTCGCAATCGCCAGCCTGGCGTTGGCCGCGACGGTCGTGCTCGCCCGCGCCAGCCCCACAATCCGACAGGTTGCTGGCGTTTCTGCGGCCACGAAAAACCGATCTGGAACACAAGTGGCGCTTCCAGATGAACCAAGAAAGCGGCGACGAAAACGCCGTCCCGTGCCAACTCTGCAACTCTCCTCTGCGTTCCGGTCGATTCGCCCAGGGAGAATTCTCACCGCCAAACTGCCACCATCCCGGCCGGTTTCGCAGGAAAGCCTCCATGATGCAGTTTCATTCGACGCACCCCGCCCGGCTTCTGTCTGGTCTGCTTCTCGGTCTCACCACGCTCGTGTCGGCTCCATCGGCCAACGCCCAGCCGACGATTGCCGCGGCCACGGCTGCGGTCACCACGGTCTGGGCCTACAGCCCAACTTGCACACCCCAGGATTACCCCGACGTGCCGGCCCGGCCATTCCTCGTCGCCGCACCCGCCGGCTCGACCGTGCTGTGGTTCGCCGCCAACTCGAATGGTGCCTATGCCGGCGTCGGGATGGGCACGTCACCCGACATCCTGGCCAAGCTGCAGCGCGGTACTGCCGCCGGGGCCGGTTGCGTGAGCTGGCTGCCCGCGGCCAGCTACGCCGGCAGCACACCATCCACATACAACAGCGGCCTCTGGATGGTTGCTCCATTCACGGCCGACGGGACGAACATCCAGGCCCTGATCCACAACGAATTTCATGGCGAGTGGACCGGCGACACATCGTGGTGCTGGCAACAGACGTCAATAATCTATTTGCCGTGCAGCTACTGGAATATCGTCAGCGCCGCGTCGGTCGACGCCGGTGTCGGTTTCCAGCTCCGCCAGCAGGCTGCCGCGCCCGGCACCAACGTCCCGGCCATTGCCTTGGGCGATCCCTACCAGCCGCCGTCTAGTCTGCGGCCGACCAACCTTCCGCAAGGCATGACGGCGCAAAGCAACATCCTGCAGAGCGGCGATTACTACTACGTTCTGGTCCAACAACTCCCCTTTCAGCCATCGGGGACCACACCGTCCCCGCAGAACGGCGTTTGCATTTACCGTGCGCCGGTACCGACGTCTCCCGGCCAGCCACTTGCCTGGAGCGGTTGGGGCGGCAGCGGCTATACCGTTACCGTGCCGGCAAGCTATCCGGCCGGCGCGTCGCTTCCGTTGTGCCAGCCGGTGTTGGATGCGCCCTTCCGCTTCTCGTGGAGCATCAACACGGTCCTGGGCCAATTGATCCTCATCGGCCAGGACACGCTCACCGCGATGGAAAAACACGGCGTCACGCTCGACGGGTGTCCCTATGCGCCGGGCGCCACGACGACAACGGCCGATGAGGCGTTCGTCTACATGACGGCAATCCTGGATCAGGCGACCGGAACCCTATCGCCAACATCGCAGGAGGCCTGCCTGTTGCAGATCAACTCGATCGCCAATTGGCAGGCCGACACAACCCGGACCGGCCACGCATACCCCAGCCTGCTCGATCCCACGAGCCCGCAGCTCATGGCCGGTGACCGCAACTTTCAATACAGCGGCGCCCTGCCCTTTCTCTACTTCACCCAGCTGAATCCGGTCGGCCCAGGAAATCCCCACGGCTTCGACCGCGATCTGGTGCGCATGCCACTGGCAGTCAGTCTGCTGGCCGGCGCAAAGTGATCGAGTCGTTCAGCGATCGTACATGCCAGCGCGTCGCATGGAGCGGCAATCAACGCCCCGACGCCAACCAGCCGCCGCTTCCGGCAGTCCTCCGCCCTCAATCGATATTGATTGTATGTTCAGCTGTTGGCGGATAGGACTGCACCGATGCTGCGCACCTATCAATTCGATCACCCGACGACCAACGAATCCAGGCTTCTGGATGGGTGGTCGTATCTGTGGGCATCGCTGTTCGGTCCGTTCTACGTCGTGGTCCGTGGCTTTCCGGTTCACGCCCTCGCGATGATTCCGATCAGCGCCGCAATCGCCGTAACCGCCTTCGTGGGCTTTGGCTTCGTCGACTGGATACTCGGTTCGCAACTCATCACCATGATCGCCCTGTTCGCAACGCCCATCCTGGCACTCGCTGCCCAGGGCGTTGCCGCCATCGAGATTGTGCGCGTGGGCTACCGGCGCCGCGGCTGGCGCGAAGGTTACTAGACCGCCCCTTGCCATCGCGAGGTCCGACCGATGACGCAAGCCCGCTCCTTCATCCGAGTCTCTACCGTCGCCCATGTCGGCTGGCTCGAATTCAACCGGCCACCGGTCAATGCCTTCACGCGGGAGATGGTCGACGAGGTCCATGACGGCATCGTCGCCCTGCTCGCCGATCCCGCGGTGCGGGTGATCGTGCTGGCGAGCGCGATCCCGGACTATCTGAGTGCCGGCGCCGACCTCAACATCTTCAAGGGCATCACGCCCGACGGCATGCGTGACTGGGCCACGCGCTGTCACGAGATCGTGCGTCTGCTGCGCGGTTCGCCCAAGCCGCTGCTGGCCGCGATCAACGGCACCGCCGTCGGCGGTGGCCTCGAGATGACGCTGCATTGCGACCTGCGCTTTGCCGCCGCCAATGCGAAGCTCGGTCAGCCCGAGATCAGGATCGGCTTCATCCCGCCGATCGCCACCACCCAGGCGCTGGCCCACCTGATCGGCCGATCGCGCGCCATCCGCTATCTCTACGAGGGCCGTATGGTTCCGGCCGAAGAGGCGCGAAGCTGGGGCCTCATCGACGAACTGGTGGCGCCCGACGACCTGCGCGCCCGCGTCCAAGCCTATGGCGAGGAACTGGCGGCGAAGTCGCCGGCGGCGCTGGCCGCCATCCGCCGCACCGTGACATTGGGCGGCGGCCTCGCCTTCGAGGACGGCATGGCGTTCGAGCTTGAAGCGGTTGTCGCGCTCGCCGGCACGGTGGACTTCGCCGAGGGTGTCGAAGCGTTCCTGGCCAAGCGCCCGCCTCAGTGGCCGCGCGGCTAGTCGCGGCGTAATCGCCACGACTGGGCAAAGGCAAGCAGCACCTTGACCAGCCCGGGACTTCCGGAAAGCTGAGCCTCAGCGGGCAACGGCCCACTTTTCGCCTGCCGCGTTCTGCCCGCGCCCCTTGGAATTACCGCCGGCTCGGGAGTCGGATGGGCGCATTTCAGTAGCGGAAGACGTAGTATGGAGGCGTGCCGCCGATCAGTCCCCTCGTCTTCAACTTCGCCGTTGCGCTCGGCATCGGCCTGCTGATCGGCATCGACCGCGAGCGCCGCAAGGGTACCGGGCCGTCGCGGTCGCCGGCGGGTATTCGCACCTTCACCATCACCTCGCTGTGTGGGGCCGTCGCCGTCATCGCGGGCGGCGAACTCCTGCTCGCGGTCGCCACGGTTGGCGTCTTTGCCCTGGCGGCGCTGGCCTATTGGCGGGCGGCAGAGCGCGATCCCGGCCTGACGACGGAGATCGCCCTGGTCACCACGGTGCTGCTGGGCGGGCTCGCCATTCACGAGCCGGCACTTGCGGCCGGCCTGGGCGTGATCGTGGCCGGTCTGCTGACGGCGCGCACCGCGATCCATCGCTTCGTCCGCTCGGCGCTCACGGAAGACGAAGTCCGCGACGGACTGATCTTCGCCGGCGCCACACTGATCGTGTTGCCGCTTCTGCCCGACAAGGCGATCGGCCCCTATGGCGCACTCAACCCACGTACGATCTGGATCGTGGTCGTCCTGGTCATGGGCGTGAGCGCGCTGGGCTATATTGCCGTGCGCTTGGTCGGCGCCCGTTTCGGCCTGCCGCTGGCGGGCCTCGCCTCGGGGTTCGTATCGAGCATCGCCACCATCGGCGCAATGGGCGCGCGCGTGGCCAGGAAAGGTGAATTGCTGGAGGCAGCGGTGGCGGGCGCCGTCCTCTCGACCATCGCCACGTTCGTCCAGCTCTTCCTTCTGATCGGCGCCACCAGTACCGCGACCCTCGCGGCGCTGTCCGTGCCGCTGGCCTGCGGTGGCGCCGCCGCCGTGATCTATGGCGGTATCTTCACGGCGATCGCGCTGCGCCACAAAGTCGAGCAGCAGGCCGAGCCGGGTCATGCCTTCAGCCTCAGGACGGCACTGCTGTTTGCCGCAATGCTATCCGTCATTCTCGTCGCTTCGGCGGCCCTCGAAGACTGGTTCGGAAACGCCGGCGCCCTGGCGGTGGCCGGCCTTGCCGGACTAGCCGACACCCATTCGGCCGCGGTGTCGGTGGCTTCCCTGGTCGCGTCGGACCGCCTCAGCGCTTCGGATTCGGTCGTTCCCATCTTGGCGGCGCTCACGACCAACACCTTCACGAAAATGATCTTCGCCTTCACCGGCGGTGGCGGCGCCTTCGCCTGGCGTGTCATCCCCGGCCTGGTCCTGGTCGTCGCTGCTTCCTGGGCAGGAGCCCGGTTCCTTGGCTGATCTGGTCCTTCTGCCCGGCTTCATGTGCGATCAAGATCTCTGGACCGACATGGTTCTGGATCTCACGGCGCTGGGCCCGATCCACTACGGAAATGTCTACGAAGACGGCACGCTGGACGGCATGGCACGGCGCGTCCTCGATACCGCACCCGAGCGGTTTGTGCTGATCGGCTTCTCGATGGGCGGGTTCGTGGCCCGCGTGCTCGCCCTGATGGCACCCGAGCGCGTGACTGGCGTGGCCTTCGTCGCTTCGTCCGCACGCGGCTATTCCGACGAGGAGACGGCGCGACGCAAGGCAGGCTATCGGCCGGGCGACAGCCCGCCGCGCGCCACCGGTGCCGTCACGACGGCGATGGGCCTGCATCCCGACCGGGAGAAGGATCCGGTGCTGCTCGATCGGCTGCGCGGCATGCAGCGCCGGCTGGGCCCGGAGGTCCGCAAGCTGCAAGCGGGCCTCGTCCGTCGCGACGGCTACGCCGATCTCGAGCGCATCGCCTGCCCCGCCGTGGTGATCGCCTGCCGCCAGGACCGGTTGCGAAGTCTTGCCGAGACCGAGCGCATGGCCAGGCACCTGCCGCACGCGCGCTTCGAGGTGCTCGAGGACTGCGGCCACATGGCGCCGCTGGAACGGCCGCACGAACTCAGCGAACTGCTCAGCACCTGGATCAGGGGCGAGGGACTTTAGGTCGCCGAGCCCGCCGCGACAGCCAGACCGCGCCGCCGAACAGGAAGCTGACCGCGAAGGCCACGGCCGAGGGCAACCAGATATCGACGAACGATACGATGCGCGCCCGAATCGGATTGTTCGAATCGTAGATTACCGTCACCCGTTCACCCTCGACGAACGGCGTGTCGCTACCGCCGCGACCATGGAATTCGATCTCGCGTCCCCCGTGAGTCGTGAAACGCACGACCGGCGCGTAGGAAGTGCGCTCGATGTCGCGCTCGTGGTCGAACCTCGTATTGGCGCGAATTTCCTGTACGACGCCTTGAGCCCGGACACCGCCGGTGTAGAGGTCGGCCGCGCTCCACAGAACGAAGAGGCCGATCAAGCCGGCTCCCGCGGCGATGACGGAGAACATCGTTTCGCCCAGTACGGGCAGATCGACGCCCCGGGAAAGTCCCCAGGCCACGGCGCCGAACAGCAACCAGAAGCCTCCGAACAGCGCGACGATGATCGCCGTCGACCACAGCCGGTCGAACGTGGCGATGCGGAAATCGGCGGGATCCTGCGGCATATAAAGAATCGCGACCCGGTCGCCGACCGCGAAGTCCGGCGCGCCGGTGCCGAGATCCTTCACCGTCCGGCTCTCGCCCGAAGCCAGCCGGAAGCGCACCACCGGCGCGTACATGTCGCCCTCACGCCGCATCTCGACCACCTCGCCGTCGACAGGTTCACCGTGCAGCACAAGACGCAGACTGCCGAGGCCGAGCGCCAGGCCACCGACCAGGATCAGGCCGCCGATGGCCAGCACCAGCCCGCCAATCCATCCCCAATTGCGATCGACGGCCATGGCAGCGTCCTCAGGCCGGTCGGCGGCGAAGCATATCGACGATGTCGGCAAGGTGCCTGCCTTGTGGAGTTGTCGGATCGAGGAGTTGTTCGCGCGGCGTGCGCTCGGCCAGCCGGCTGAGTTCGATCAGCGTCTGGATGTGCTGATGACGCGTCAGGCCATACTCGGACGATCGGTGGCGGAAGAAAAGCCGGAACAGCTGATTGTTGCCCACCAGGGCACTGAATTCCGTCGCCGTCACCCAGATCAGGAAGCAAATGAAGATCCAGAGGTGGACCGCCACGAAGCGGTGCCAGGTGAACTGCTGCAGCTCATCCTGGAAAGCGCTCCCGAATCCTCCGGAGTCCCAGGCGAAGTGCAGGGCCTTCTCGAGGAAGCGGACGACCAGCACGACGACCGAATAGAAAACCGTCTTGTAGAGGATCGGCAAGATCAGAGGGCCGCCGCGAAACTTGTCGATGATCCGCACCTTGTCGACCACTAGGACGATCTTGCCGACGACCAATGCGGTCGTGCTGGCCAGCACGAAGTCGGTCAGATGGAACCAGTAGTTATGGACCAGCAGGTTGGTCGTGAAGGTGATCAGGTTGAAGGCAACGAAGAAATAGAGCGTCGGCGGCAGCAGGTGCCGTATTGCGCGCAGCCAGAGGCGCCATACCTTGAGGGGAAGCGCGCCAGCACCAGCGTTCACATTCGTCCCCCATCGACGACGAAATTCTGCGCCGTCACGAGACGGCTGTCGTCGGCCGCCAGCCACAGCGCCATGCGGGCAATATCGGGCGGATAGACCTTCTCCTTGAGGCACTGCGCTTCCATCAACTGGGCTTCGGACTCGGGGGTGAGCCAGAGGTCGATCTGGCGCTGGGTCATGATCCAGCCCGGCGTGATCGCGTTTACCCGGATGCCGTCGCCGCCGAGATCGCGTGCCAGCCCGCGCGTCATGCCGATCACCGCAGCCTTGGCCGCCTGGTAGACCGAGAGCCGCGGCGTCATGGTGTGATAGCTCACGGAGCTGAAGTTCACGATCGAGCCCCCGCCCGCCTGCTTCATGCCCGGTACCACCGCCTGGATGGCGAAATACTGGTGGCGGAGATTGACCGCAATGCGTTCGTCCCAGAACGCCGGAGTCACCTCTTCCAGAACGTGGCGATCGTCGCGCGCGGCATTGTTGACCAGAACCGTGACCGGCCCGAGCCAGCCCGCGATGTCGGCGATCGCCGCCTGATAAGCGCCGACGTCGCGCACATCGCACTTGCGAAAGAGCGGCGCGGCCTTGCCCGTCGACGAGATCCTGTCGACCAGCGCCGTCGATGCTGCCTCGTCGATGTCGACGAAACCCACCTTGGCGCCTTGCCCTGTGAAGTGCTCCACGATCGACGCGCCAATGCCGGAGCCGCCGCCCGATACGAAGACGACACGGCCGCTAAGGCTGGGATAGGTGGCAAAGCTCGACATGAATCCTCACAGCTGGGACAGGCGGAAGGAAATCTCGCCGGCGAGCGTGTCACCCGCAGGCAAGAGCGATCTTGCGACAGCACCGTTGGCGTGGCTCACCGGCTCGACGCAAAAATACGGAGGCCCGACGATCTTCGACAGTGGTGGCACGTAGACGACGGCATGGCGGAACGTCTCGGTGGCCTCGACGTCGAGCCTCAGACCTCGCCGCGGCCAGCGAACTGTCGCCCGACCATCCCAACCGTCGAAACAGTTGTCGAGCACGACGCCATCCAGGGTGCGTGCGGCGCTGAAATCCCACACCGGCGGCACGGCGATGCGCTTGACCGGAAGGACATCGCCATCCGACAGCCAGACGCCACCGGTGCGGAAAGCAAGCTCGGCGTCGTCTTCACGCGCGAAGAACGGATGGATTCCGATGCCCGCCGGAACCGGCCGATCCTCGAGATTGTCGATGGCGATGCGGATGGTGAAGCAATCGTCCTCAAGGCGGTACGACTGCCGGGCGCGATAGCGGAACGGCCAGCCGCCGCGCTCGCCGTCCGGCGCATGTTCAAGAACGATCTCCGCCGCGTGCGGGCCAGCATCGGCGACCGTCCAGGGCCGCGCCCAGCCATCGCCATGCATGGGATGCGGCACACCCGGCCAGTTGTTCTTGAGGAGAATCTCTTTCCCATTGAATGCGAGACGTCCGTTCGCGATGCGATTGGAGTAAGGCACGAGCGGAAAGGCAGCGGCGTCGCAACCGTGGCCCGAGGCCAGGGCCTGCTCGGTCGCGGGCCGCAGCAGGTCGAACGAATTGTCGAGAGTGAACCGAGCGACCGATCCGCCGGATTGCGGCGCCAGATCGACGGCGAGCCGCCCCGCACGCAGCGATAAAAGTTTCAATCGATTGCCTTTCGCATTTTGAACGTCACCTTCACGGTCCTATGATCCGATCTTCACCAATGCAAACAAGTCAGGAAACGCCGAGATGTCGACGAACATGCTGAAGAAGCGCTTGCAGGCAGGCAAGGCCTGCGTCAATGGCTGGCTCGCGATCCCCAACGGATTCTCGGCCGAGGTCATGGCGCAATGCGGCTGGGACAGCGTCACCGTCGACATGCAGCACGGCGTGCAGGACTACCTCTCCATGGTCACCTGCTTCCAGGCGATGGACAAACATCCGATCACGCCGCTGGTGCGCGTGCCATGGAACGAGCCCGGCATCGTCGGCAAGGTGCTCGACGGCGGCGCCTGGGGCGTGATCTGCCCGATGGTGAACAACGCGGCCGAGGCCAAGGCGCTGGTCTCCTATGCGCTCTATCCGCCCAAGGGAAAGCGCAGCAACGGCCCGATCCGCGCCGGTGCCTATGGCGAGGCCACACCCTACCAGGCGACGGCCAACGATGAAGTGCTGATCATCCCGATGATCGAAACCCAGGAAGCGATCGACAACATCGACGCCATCCTCGACGTGCCGGGCGTAAGCGGCATCTACGTCGGCCCGTCGGACCTCGGCCTGTCGCTGGGTCTCGTACCCAAACTCGATCGCGACGAGCCGCAGGTCCTCAAGATCTACGAGAAGCTCACGACGGCCTGCAAGAAGCGCGGCCTGTTCGCGGGTATCCATAACGGCACGGCGAGCTACGCCGCCAAGGCGGTTGGCATGGGCTTCCAGTTCTGCACCATCGCCAACGATTCCGGCCTGCTGGCGATGGCCGCCAAGGCTGCGGTGAGCGGCTTCCGCAAGGAAGCCGGCAACGTCGCGGCACCCTGACCCTCACGAGCCACTCTCCGGAGAGACCGGGGAGCGGCCGGTCGACTAACCGACGATCTCGCCGCGGAACGCCCAGCGGGTCATGCGCTTCTCGACCATGGCGCAGACCGCATACATCGCCACGCCCATGATGGCGATGGCGAACAGGCCGGCGAAGGTCGTGGGCGCGTCGTTGCGCGCGCTGGCCGACAGCATCAGGAAGCCGATGCCATTGTTGCCCCCCACCGTCTCGGAGATCACCGAGCCGATGAAGGCCAGCGTGATCGCAACCTTCAGGCTGGCGAAGAGATAGGGCATGGCGCGCGGGATGCCGACCTTGGTCAGGATCTCGAAGCGCGTGGCGCCGAGGCTGCGCAGCACATCGCGCATTTCGGGCTCGATGGTGGCAAGGCCGGTCGCTACGTTCACGACGATGGGGAAGAAGCTGATGACGAAGGCGGTGATGACGGCCGGCAGCGAGCCGACGCCGACCCAGATCATCAGGATCGGCACGATCGCCACCTTGGGAATGGCGTTGAAGGCGATCAGCAGCGGGTAGAGACCAGAGTAGACGAACGGCGAGGCACCGATCGCCAGCCCGAGCAGCAGGCCGCCGGCAATCGCCAGCAGGAAGCCGATTGTGGTCGTCCACAACGTGTCCCAACAGTAGGCCATCAGGATATCGAAGCGCTGGACGAAGACGACGAAGATCTTGGTCGGCTTGGGCAGGATGATTTCCGGCACATCGAAGACGATGCAGGCGATCTCCCAGACGATCAGCAGAACCGCCATGACCAGCCACGGCATGGCGTGCTTGAGCACCTCGCGCTGGAGCTCGGTCATGCGTGTTCCTGCTGGATGCGGTCGCGCAGCTCGTGGACGATTTCGACAAAGCCGGGCTCGAAGGTGGTGGCCAGCGTCCGCGGTCGCGGAATATCGATCTTCTTGGCCATGACGATGCGGCCTGGCCGGCGGCTCATGACGTAGACGGTGTCGGCGAGGAAGACCGCTTCACGCAGGTCGTGGGTCACCAGCACGCCGGTGAAGCGCTTCTCCAGCCACAGCGCCTGCATGACGCCCCACAGTTCCTCGCGAGTGAACGCATCGAGCGCGCCGAAGGGCTCGTCGAGCATGAGCAATTCGGGTTCGTGGATCAGGGCACGGCAGAGGTTGGAGCGCTGCTGCATGCCGCCCGAGAGTTGCCAAGGAAATTTCGAGGCGAAATCGGCGAGGCCAACGGTGTGCAGCAGCTTCATGGCCCGCGCCTCGTAGTTGGCGCGGTGCGAACGGAAGCGGCGTTTGTGCGGCTCGACCACCTCCATGGGCAGCAGGATGTTGTCCATGGTCGTGCGCCACGGCATCAGGGTCGGATTCTGGAACGCCATGCCGACGCCCTTGATCGGTCCCGTCACCTTCTGCCCAGCTACCCGCACCTCACCGCCCGACGCCGGCAGCAGGCCGGTGACAAGCTTCATGATGGTCGACTTGCCGCAACCCGAGGGGCCGACGACGGCGACGAACTCGCCCTTCTCGATGCTGAAGGTGGCATCCGCCAGGGCAAGAGTGGTCTCCTTGCCGAGGCGATAAGTAAGGCTGACGGCGCTGAGATCGACGAAGGCCATCCCTACTTGGAGATCATCCGGTCGGCCTTGGGCGGCAGGTACTTGTTGGTGAACACCTTGTCCGGCGCCGGTGGGTTGGGCAGGCCGAAAGCCTCCGAGACGTCCTTGACGGCCCGCGCGAAACGCACCGGATCGACGTCGCCCATGCCGTGGGTCTTCACCCAGGGGGTCATGATATTGGTGTCGAGCGAGATCTGCAGGCGCTCCAGCTCGAGCTTTTCGTTGATCAGCGGGTCGCGCTTCTTGGCCGCCGCGATGCCGAGCTGCGGATTGGCGATCACGTCCTTCCAGCCCTTGACCGTAGCGGCGATGAAGCCCTTCACGGCCTTTTCGTTGCTGGCGATCTCGGGCGAGATGACGATGCCGTTGCCGTAGACGTCCATGCCGAAGTCGACATAGCGCATGGCGACGATGTCCTCGAAGGCCACGCCGCGCGCCTTGAGATCGAGCATCGACGAGAAGTAGTGGCCGGAGACGAAGTCGACCGTGCCCTGCACCAGGCTCTGCTCGCGAAGCTGCGGCGTCAGATTGACATGCTCCCACTTGGTGATGCCGTTCTTCTTGGCGAAGGCCGGAAACAGGCGGAACGAGGCGTCGAATACCGGCGCGCCGAGCTTCTTGCCCTCGAGATCCTTGGGCGTCTTGATGCCACTCTTCTTCAGCGCATAGACGCCGAACGGGGCAAAATCATAAGCCATGAAGACACAGAGCACTTCCTTGCCCGGGTTCTTGGCGTTGTATTCGATGGTGGCGTTCACGTCGGCGAAGCCGATCTGGTAGGCGCCGGTGGCGACGCGCTGGACCGCGCCGGCCGAGCCCTGGCCGGGATCCATGGTGACGTCGAGCCCTTCGGCCTTGTAGTAGCCCTTCTCCAGCGCCACGAGGAACGGCGAAGTCGGCCCCTGGAACACCCAGTCCAGGGTGAACTTTATCGCCGTCTGGGCCTGCGCCGGCAGGCCGCCCAGCGCCACCGCCAGGACAGCCGCGCCGCCCAGCAACTTGGAAAAATTCTTCATTGTTCCGTTCCCCCGTGAGGTTCCCCGTCCGGCGACTCTTAGGCGGACAACCTACGGCCGCCAAGGGGATATCAGGCAGATTCTATGCCAGCCTGCTGTGTGGCGACGAGGCGGGCGAAGGCGCCGCCCCGGGCGATGAGTTCCTGGAAACCGCCCTGTTCCACGATCCGGCCGTGCTCGAGCACGACGACCAGATCGGCGTCGCGAATGGTCGACAGCCGATGGGCGATAACGAATGTGGTCCGCCCCTGCCTCAGCGTCTTGAGCGCCTTCTGGATGCGCGCCTCGGTCACCGAGTCGAGGGCGCTGGTCGCCTCGTCGAGGATCAGGATCGGCGGATCCTTCAGCAGTGCCCGGGCGATCGCCAGCCTCTGACGCTCGCCCCCCGAGAGGGTGGCGCCGCGTTCGCCCACCAGGGTTTCGTAACCCTGCGGCTGGCGCAGGATGAAGTCGTGGGCCTCCGCGAGTTTGGCCGCCTGTTCGAGTTCCGTCTGGGTGGCGTCGGGTCTGCCGATGCGCAGATTGTCGGCAATGGAGCGGTAGAACATGGTGCTGTCCTGGAACACCACGCCGATGTTGCGGCGGAGCGATTCCAGCCTGATGTCGCGATGATCGACGCCGTCGATGCGGATCGTGCCCGTCTGCGCATCCCACATGCGATGAAGCAGCGACAGCGCCGTGGTCTTGCCGGCGCCGGTCGGCCCGACGAGCGCCACCGTCGAGTGCGCCTTCACCTTCAGCGACAGATGCACAAGTGCCGGCCGCTTTCCGTCGTAGGAGAAGCCGACGTCGTCGAACTCGACGTCGCCCGCGGCACGGCCGATGTCGAGCCCGTCGGGCTTGTCCGGCACGGTGGACCGGGCATCGAGCACGCGAAAGAAATCGGCCAGCGACGGCAGCTGGAAAAACACCCGGCTGACAAAGCCCGACGCCTGGTCCATGCGCCCGATCAGCATGGCAGAAAAGCCCATGAAACTTACGATCTCGCCGACCGTCGCCTCGCCCTTGGTATAGAGCCAGGTGCCGAGGACGAAGATCAGGATCACCGTGACGGTCGAGGCCGCACGCGTCAGGATCGACAGCAACGCCCACCAGTTGAGCACCGGGAACTGCGCCTGCAGCGTCTGGCCGATGATGCGATGCATCTCGCCGGTCTCGGCCGCCAGCCGCACGAAACTCTGGATCAGGTTGATGTTGCCCAGGGCATCGCCGGCTCGACTGGCGAGTTCACTGTGGAGATCCTCGACCTGATGCTGGAGCCGATCGGTACGGTTGACGATCCAGACATTGGCGGCCGCGAACAGCAGGATCAGGACCAGCAGCAGCATACCGAGGCGCCAGTTCATGAAGAGGCTGAGCGGCAGCATGACGAACAGGGCCACGAAGGTGGCCAGGTTCTCGCGGAAGAACGACAGCCATATGCCGAACAGATTGTCGACGCCCGTCAGCATGACCTTGATCACGCGGCCGGAATGCTGGCTGCCATGGAAGGAATGCGGCAGCGCCAGGACATGTTCGAAAAATCCGGCCATGGCGCCCAGCCGCCGGCGATGGGCCATGCGATCGGCCTGCAGCGAGACGACGATGTTGGCGGCAATACCACCCAGCCCGACCAGCGCCCACAGTCCCAGAATGGAACGGGCCTCGTGCCACAGCGTCTCGGTGGATTTGTCCCTGGCCGTGGCCAGCAGGTCGACGACCTGGCCGAATAATACCGGTTCGTAGAACTGCAACCCAGCCACGACGACGTTGGCGACCGCCAGCGTGATCGCAAGCCCGCGCTCGGCGCGCAGCAGCCCGATCACCCGGCCATAGACGCGGAAGAACTCCATTCCGGTCCAGCGGCCTCGCCCGCCCGGCCTATTGTTCGCCGAGGAATCGCTCGACGGTGTTTACGAAGAAGCTGACGCCGAACGGGATTGCCATGTCGTTGAAGTCGTAGCGCGAGTTGTGCAGGCCGGCGCCGTTGCCGTCCTCGCCGCCATTGCCCAGCCACACCATGGCGCCCGGCACCTTCTCCAGCATGTAGGAGAAGTCCTCCGCTCCCATGCTGGCCTGCACGTTGTCGCGCACGCCATGGGGGCCGCAGACGCCGGCCGCCACGTCGATGGCGAAGGCCGCCCGCTGGGCATTGTTGATGGTCGGCGGATAGCCGTAGCGATATTCAACGTCGATCTTCACGCCGTACATCTTGGCCGCACCCTCGCAGATCTCGCGGATGCGTGCCTCGATCAGCTTGCGGGCTTCCGGCGTCGTGGTGCGCGTCGTGCCGCCGACATGGGCGTCGGTCGGGATGACATTGTAGGCCGAGCCGCCCTTGACGAAACCGACGGTGACGACCGACGAGGCGAAGGGGTCCATGTTGCGGCTGACGATGGTCTGCAGCGACAGCACCAGATTGGCCGCGACGATCAGCGGATCGAGGCTGAGATGCGGGTGCGCGGCGTGACCGCCCTTGCCGGTGATGCGCAGGTCCCATCGATCGGCTGCGGCCAGCAGTGCGCCGGGCTTGGTGGCGATCATGCCAAGCGGCAGGCCGGGCTTGTTGTGGATCGCGAATACCGCGTCGCAGGGGAATTTCTCGAACAGGCCGTCGTCGATCATCGCCCTGCCGCCGCCGCCGCCTTCCTCGGCCGGCTGGAAGATGAAGTGGACGGCGCCTTCGAAGTCGCGCTTCTCGCTCAGCACCTTGGCGGCGCCCAGCAGCATGGCGGTATGGCCGTCATGGCCGCAGGCATGCATGCGGCCGGGGTTCTTCGAGGCATGCTCGAAATCGTTGGTCTCGTCCATCGGCAGGCAATCCATGTCGGCACGCAGGCCGATCGCCTTCACCGAATTGCCCTTGCGCAAGGTTCCCACCAGGCCGGTCTTGCCGAGCCCCCGTGTGACTTCGAGCCCCCATTCCGCGAGCTTGGCCGCGACGATATCCGATGTCCGGTTTTCCTCGTAGGCGAGTTCGGGATGGGCATGGATGTCGCGGCGGATGGCGGAAATCTCGCCCTGGATCTCGATCGAACGGGGAAGGACAGGCATCGGGTACTCCGGTTGGAACCTCGGTCATCTTAGCCCAGACTGGCACCATGTTGTCTCTTCAGGATGTCGAGGACGCCGCGGCGATCGTTTACGCCGCCATGCCACCCACCCCGCAATACGCCTGGCCGCTGCTGGCCGGGCGGACCGGCTGCGAGGTCTGGGTGAAGCACGAGAACCACACCCCCACCGGCGCCTTCAAGGTGCGCGGCGGGCTGGTCTACATGGACCGCCTGAAGCGCGACGGGCGGGAGGTGGCGGGCGTCATCAGTGCCACCCGCGGCAACCACGGCCAGAGCATCGCCCTCGCCGCCGCCCGGGCCGGCATTGCCGCCACCATCGTCGTGCCCGAGGGCAATTCGGTCGAGAAGAACGCCGCCATGCGGGCCTTCGGCGCCGAGCTGGTGGAAGCCGGCCACGATTTCGATGCCGCCCGCGAGACCGCCATGCAGCTTGCCGGCGAACGCGGCCTTTCGATGGTTCCGTCCTTCCATCGCGACCTGGTGTGCGGCGTGGCGACCTACGCCCACGAACTGTTCCGGGCCGCCCCCCTGCTCGACACTGTCTATGTCCCGATCGGCCTCGGCTCCGGCATCTGCGGCACCATCGCCATGCGCGACGCGCTGGGGCTCTCGACCAAGGTGGTCGGCGTGGTCTCGACCGAGGCGCCGGCCTACGCGCTGTCGTTCGCCGCCGGCAAGGTCGTGCCAACCAACAGCGCCGACACCATGGCCGACGGCATGGCCGTGCGCGGGCCGGACGCGGCGGCGCTCGACATCATCCTCAAGGGCGCCGACCGGATCGTCGAAGTGAGCGACGCCGAGATCGCCACTGCCATGCGCGCCTATTATGAAGACACGCACCAGCTCACCGAAGGGGCGGGCGCTGCATCGCTGGCCGCGCTGCTGCAGGAACGCGAGCGGATGGCGGGCAAGCGCGTCGGGCTGATCCTGAGCGGCGGCAATATCGACCGACCGCTCTATTTGCGGGCGCTCGCCGGTGGTTGAGGCGCCGGCGCCCAGGCCAGATCGTTCTTCACCGCCTGCATGACGAAGGACGAGCGGGTGCCCTTCACGCCCGGCATGCGCAACAGCGCCTTCATGGCGAACTCGCTGAAGCTCGCAAGGTCGGAGGCAAAAACATGGACCTGGAAATCCATGTCGCCGGTCACTGCATAGCAGGCCACGACCTCGGGCCGCGCCCGGATCGCCGCCTCGAAAGCTTCCACGGTTTTCTCCGAGTGATCGTCGAGCGTGACCTGAACCAGCGCCTGCAGGCCAAGCCCCATGGCCTGCGGCGACACCAGCGCGGCGTAGCGCGCGATCACACCTTCTTCTTCCAGCCGCCTGACCCGCCGCTGGCAGGGCGTCGGCGACAGACCGACCCTCCCGGCAAGGTCGACGATTGCCAGGCGGCCTTCGGCCTGCAGGATCGAAACGATGCGCCGATCGATGTCATCCAACGATACCATGGAGAATATCTCCAAATATTTAGATATATGTAGACAATATCCCCAAATCGGGCCGACAGACACCCCAAGTTCGCCGGGATTCGCTCCGGCCGCCGCGCTCATACTGTCGGCATGGACATCGCCCCTACTGCCAACCTCCGCGGCGACTATGTTGGCATGGCGCCGGACTGGACCGTGCCGCAGCATGCCGGCCTTTACTCGGCCGAAGACCAGGCGGTGTGGCGCCTGCTGGTCGACCGCCAGACCGCGCTTGCCGGGCAGCATGCCTGCGAAGAGTTCCTGCATGGCTTGCGGGCGATCGGGCTCGGCGAGTCCATCCCGGATTTCGAGGCGGTGAACGCCAGGCTCGAGCCGATGACCGGCTGGCGCATTGTCGGCGTGCCGGGCCTGATCCCCGACGCGGCCTTCTACGATCATCTCGCGCATCGCCGCTTTCCGGTGACGGTGTGGATCCGTACCCGCGCCGAGGTCGACTACCTGGTTGAGCCGGACCTGTTCCATGATTTTTTCGGCCACGTGCCGCTTCTGTCGAATCCGGTGTTCGCCGACTTCATGCAAGCCTACGGCCGGCGTGCCATCGCCGCGGGGGCCGAGAACATCGATCGATTGGCGCGGCTTTACTGGTTCACCGTGGAGTTCGGCCTGATCCGCACGCCGCGGGGCCTGAAGGCCTATGGCGCCGGCATCCTCTCCTCGGCCGCCGAGGTCAGACACGCCATCGAGGACAAGGACGTCGAGCGTCTGCCGTTCGACGCGGCAAGGGCCATGGCAAGCCCCTACGAAATCGACAGACTGCAGCCGACTTATTTCGTGCTCGACGATTTCAGCCAGCTGCTGGAGCGGTCCGGCGGCCACTGATCCTGCGCCGGCAGGCCACGCCTATTATTGGCGACGGCGGCGCGACAGAAAGGCCTGCGTGGCGAGTACCAGCCCGAGGTAGGCCGCTGCGCACAGTACAACGATGCCCACCTGACCGGCGGTCGGTTCCATTATGAGATCGACAATGCGGTCGCCTATGATGGAAACGAGCAACAAGCCCGGCGTCATGCCGACGACAGAGCCGATGGCAAAATCGGCGAACCGGATACCGCTCGCGCCCAACGCCAGATTGACCACCGTGCCCGGCGCGACCGGCACGATCCTGAAGGCCACGACAACCAGGATGCCGCGCTCGCGAACGGCATCGAGTACACGCTGCAGCTTCGGTCCGGCCAGGCGCGCCACCGACGCCTTTCCGAGATGGGCACCAACGAAATAGATCAGGAAGGCGCTGGTGAACACGCCGAGCGTCGAATAGGCGAAGCCGAGCCAAGGCCCGAAAACCGCCGCCGTGGCAAGGATCAGCACATTGACGGGAAAGGCCACGACGCCGGCCACCAGATACGCCACCAGGACGAGGACCGGCGCCCACGGATCGCCCCGGGCAACAGCCAGCAGACCCCGTATCCGCTCGGCGGTGACGACTTCGGCAAGACCGGTAAAGGTCCAGGCGAACGCGACGCCCACGATCCCCAGCAGGATGATCGAAACGACCAGAAGGGCCTTGATTCGCATGACGGGTCACACAGTACGGCAAACAGCGCCCGGCGCCATCACGTCGGTTCTAGCGCAGTACCACCAACCCATCGACGGCGACCACACCTTCTCCTTTCTGCTTCACCAGCAGCGGATTGATCTCGGCTTCCGTGATGTCGGCGAACGCCGAGTGTGCGAGCACCGAGAAGGCCGCGATCGCCCTGGCAAGGGCCTCAACATCGCCCAGCGGCAAGTTGCGATAGCCGCGGATCGTGGCGAGGCCCTTCACTTCTCCGATCATCTGCCGCGCCTCGGCCTCGTCCACCGGCGCGAGCCGCGTTGAGGCGTCCTTGTAGATTTCGGCCAGCACGCCACCCAGTCCGACGGTGACCGTGGGCCCGACCAGCGGATCGCGACGAAAGCCCAGGATCACCTCGGCCAGGCCGCGCTCCATCTTCTGGATCAGGAAGCCGTCGAGCTTCGCCTCTGGGGCATGGACCTTGACTTGCCGTTCGATCTCGCGTGCCGCGACGGCGGCGGCCTGGCCGTCCGCAAGACCAAGCGCCACGCCGCCCGCCTCGGTCTTGTGCGCGATATCGGCCGACAGGATTTTGAGCGCCACCGGCCCACCGATCTCGGTCACGGCGGCGGCGACGCGCCTGGCGTCGGGGACGGCCATCGATCTGGCCATCGGCACGCCGAGCGCGGCGAAGAGATCGGCGGCCCGGCGCTCGTCGAACCCCGACACATGGCCGGCCGCGAGTGCTTCGAGCGATGCCCGGGTCGGATCGGCAAGGATTGGCACGGGCTGCGGCTGCGGCCGCAGCAGGCAGACCGCCATCGCCTCGGCACAGGATTCGGGATGGCGGAAGACCGGCACGCCTGCCGCCGTCAGCAGCGCCAGGGACTTTTCCGCCGCCGGCGTCAGCGACACGGCAAAAGGCTTGGCGGCATGGGCAAAGCGCAGCAGCGGCTCGACCGCAAGCTCGGGATTGAACTGGGCGGACGAGCCGACGACGAAGATCACGGCATCGTTGCCGTCGTCGGCCAGCAGCCGTTCGATGGTGCCGGCCACGATCTCGGGCTTGGCGCCGGCCAAGGTGAGATCGACCAGCTTGCCCTCGCCTGCTGCGATGCCGAACGGGCTCAGCCAGTCGACGAGGGCCTGCGGCGGGCCCGCGATGTCGAGACCGGCCATCGCCATGTTGTCGACCACCATGGCGGCACCTCCACCGGTCGTGGTGGCGACGGCGACACGCCTGCCGTGTACCGCAGGCCGGTTGACCAGCAATGCCGGCACATCGACCAGCGATTCGAACATCGATACGCGGGCGATGCCGTGGCGGCGGCAGAAGGCGTCGAACGTCGCATCGGACCCGGCGATGGCGCCGGTGTGGGATTTCGCCAGCTCCTGGCCGATCTGTGACCGGCCAAGCTTGTAGGCGATCACCGGCTTGCCGGCCGCATGGGCGCGCCGCGCCGCGTGGGCGAGCCGCTCGCCATCGCGCAAGGTCTCCATGAACAGCAGGATCGCGTCGGTCTGGGGATCGTCGACCAGCAGATCGGCGATTTCGCCGACGGCGAGATCGACCTCGTTGCCGACCGAGATCAGGCGCGAAAACCCCAGGCCACGCGCGTCGGCGCGCGACAGCAGCGCGCCGATCAGGCTGCCGCTCTGGCTGACGACGGCCCAACGGCCGGTGCGCAGCCTGTCGACGGCAAACGCCGCGTTGGCGGTCAGAGCCACCGGCGGATCGGTGCTCACCGTGCCGATGCTGTTGGGGCCGACCAGCCGGATGCCGGTTTCGGCCACGATGCGCGCCAGCTCGTCCTGCAGCGAGGCACCTGCCGCACCGGCATCGGCAAAGCCGCCGGCCAGGATGGAGGCGACTTTAACGCCCCGCCGGCCGCAGGCTGCCAGGGCCTCGACGGCTGCCGGGCCGTTCAGGAGGATGTAGGCGTGATCGATTTCGCCCGGAATCGACTCCAGATCCTTGTAAGCCTTCTCGCCCATGATTTCGCTGCGCGACGGATTGACCGGCAGGATCTCGCCGGCAAAACCGTGCTTGCGCAGGAACCGTTGCGGGCGGGACGTTGTCTTACGTTCGTCGGCCGAGGCGCCGATCAGGGCAATTCGCTTGGGCTCGAACAGGGCGGTCAACAGGGGCTTGGGAGCGTTCATGCCGCGAGTATACTCGGCAAACGAAACCGAGGAGATAAGCATGAGCATTCGACGCGTGATGTCGCCCGATGTGCCCGAGCCGCCGCCGGAGCGCTGGTCCAACTGTCTGGTGTCCGATGGGATCGCCTACGTCTCGGGCATGACGTGCCGCGGCGTCGACGACAAGAAGCTCGCCGGCATGGACGAATACGAACAGGCCAAGGTGATCTTCGGCAAGATCAAGGGGATGGTCGAAGCAGCCGGCGGCGCGATGGCCGACTTGGTGAAGATCACCGTCTACGTCACCAACATCAAACACAACACCAAGGTCTGGGCAGCACGCCGCGAGTTCTTCACAGGCGACTTTCCGGCCTCGACGCTGGTCGAAGTGAGTGCGCTGGCGGCGCCGGAAATCCTGGTCGAGATCGAGGCCATTGCCCACATCGGCAAGGGCAAGCGGTAGGGGCAAGCGCAGATCAGGCGTGTGAGAACATCGGCTTGCCGCCGACCGGCATCGTCGCCTTGAGGATGGTGCCGGCCGCAACCTTGGGACTCGTGCGCGACACGACGACGTAGAGATCATTGCCGCTGAACGCGACATTGGTGCAGTAGATGTCGTCGCCGCAATCGACGTAATGGGTCGGCCGGCCCAGTGCGTCGAAACGCCAGGCGGTCGTGCTGGGATGGGCGATAACGAGGCCGCCGTCCGAATCGAGCGCCATGCCATCGGGGCCGGCATGTCCGCCGCTCATCTGGATGAACAACCCGACCTTGCTCGCCATGCCGTCGGCCATCAGCGGCAGGCGCCACACCGCATTGCCGCGCGTCACGCCGACATAGAGAACGGACTCCGCCTTGTTCATGACCAGACCATTGGGGCTTGGCACCGTGTTCACCAGCAGGGTGAGCTTGCCCGCCGTGTCGTATCGGTACACGCGCCCGGTCGGATCGTGCAGGCCGGTTTGGCCCTGGTCCGTGAAATACAAATCGCCCGATGCGGCGAAGAACAGATCGTTGACGCCCTTGAAGCTTTCCGAGCCACGGGTCTCGATCAGCGGCGTCACCTTGCCGTTGGCGGGATCGAGCAGGACGATGCCGCGCTTGTAGTCGGTGATGAAGATGCGCCCGTCCTTGTGGATCTTGAGACCGTTCGGCCAGCCGTCGTATTCCGTGACCAGTGTCCAGGCGCCCGCCGGATCGATACGGAACACGCGGCCATAGGGAATATCCGTCACGTAGAGATTTCCGGCACGATCGAAACTCGGTCCTTCGAGGAAGGAATCGAGTTCCATGCCGACGGCATTGGCGTCGCCCCACGCAGTGCGGCGCGGCTTGCGGAACTTGTCCGGCAGACGCGTGAACTCGGCGGCCGGAACCGCTTTTGTCATGCCGTACATCTAGGCCACCTTCACTTCGCGTTCGGCCTTCAGCGCCCGCACGGTCTGACGCAGGGCGTGGACGGTGCGTTCGATTTCAGCCCCGCCATGCGTTGCCGACACGAAGCCGCCGGGCGAGCCCATGATGTCGACGCCATAGGTCATCAGCCCCATCCGGATCTTGCCGGTGAGCGGGCCCGAGCGCGCACCCTTGAGCTTGGCAAAGCCGAACTTGTGCGGATCGAAGGTCGCGGGATCGACGTCTTCGCCGGTCGGATTGGGATAGATCAGGAAGGTCGAGGAATCGCCATAGATGCCCCACGACACGCTTTCCTCGATCAGGACCTGGCGCAGTGCCGCCCGCAGTTCGGCCGCCGTGCGGTTGGCCTTCTCGGCGAGGTCCTCGTCACGCAGCAGGGTAAGCGCCGTCACGGCCGCCGCGGCCGACAGCGGATTGGCGTTGTAGGTACCGGGATGGGCGATCTTGTCGCGCTTCTTGGCCGCCGAGGCCGCATGATCGATCTGGTCGAGAATGTCGCGCTTGCCGGCCACGGCACCGCCCGGCAGGCCACCGGCCACGATCTTCGCCAGGATGCAGAGATCGGGAGTGACGCCCAACGCCTTCTGCGCGCCGCCCGACGACCAGCGGAAGCCGGTGATGACCTCGTCCATCAACATGACGACGCCGCGCCGCGTCGTGACTTCACGCAAGGCCTCGATGAAGCCCGGCGGCAACGGCACCTGGCCCCACGACGCGCCCGAGGGCTCGAACATGACCGCCGCGATGTCGTCACGGCTTTCCAGCAGCCTCACCACCGGGCCGACGTCGTCGGCCGGCATCAGGATCGACATGTCGGTCACGCTTTGCGGCACGCCCGGCACCGCGGAGCCGTCGTAGTTGGATGTGGCGCCGGCCGCGACATTGTCGTGCCAGCCGTGGAAATGGCCGACGAACCGCACGATCTTGTCCTTGCCGGTGAAGGCGCGCGCGAGACGGATCGCCATGTGCGAGGCCTCGGTGCCCGATGCCGTGAAGCGCACCTTCTCGGCCGAGGGGATCAGTTCGCACACCAGTTCGGCCCAGCGCACCTCGAGCTCGTGGCTCGATCCATAATGCGTGCCGAGATCCATCTGCCGCTTCACCGCCTCGATTACGGCCGGATGGGAATGGCCCAGCAGCATGGCGCCGTGACCGCCGAAATAGTCGACGTATTCGTTGCCGTCGACATCCCACTTGCGCGGCCCCACCGCGCGGGAAACATGGATCGAGTAGGGATCGAGGTAACGGGCGTCGTGCGTGATGCCGCTCGGCAGCACCTTGCGGGCCCGCTCGAACAGGGCGCCGGAACCCGGGGTGCGGGCGCGATAGTCGGTGACGATCGCGGAATTGGTCGGCGCTGCTGCGTTCATGAGCCCTCACATAACTAATGACGGAGCATCGCAAGCCTCGCTTGCGCCGCCAAGGGGCCACAGCCAGAGTCCCGCCCTTCTCAGCTTGGAGTGCATACGTGAACGCCAAACCACGCGGACGCCAGTTCTTCAACAATCCCGGCCCAACCAACATACCCGACCGCGTTTTGCGCGCCATGGACAGGCCGGTCCTCGACTTCCTGTCGGACGAGTTCCTGGCAATCCAGCATGCCTGCCATGCAGGCGTGAAGCGCGTCCTGAAGACCGACCAGACGCTTTACATGTATTCCGCCACCGGCCATGGCGCCTGGGAAGCCGCACTCGCCAACCTGTTCTCTCCCGGCGACACCGTGCTGATCGTCGAAACCGGCTACTTCTCCATCAGCTGGGCGGAAATGGCGGCCAATCTCGGCATCAAGGTCGAGACCTTCGCGGCCGACTGGCGCAAAGGCGCCGACATTGCGAAGCTTGCCGAGCGCCTGGCCAAGGACAAGGCGCATGAGATCAAGGCCGTGCTCACCGTCCACAACGAAACCGCGACAGGCATGGTGCTGCCGGTGGCCGATATCCGCCGCGCCATGGACGAAGCCAAGCACCCCGCTCTGCTGCTCAGCGACACGATCTCCTCGCTGGCCAGCATGGAATACAAGATGGACGCCTGGGGCATCGACCTCACCGTGGGCGGCAGCCAGAAGGGCCTGATGCTGCCGACCGGCATGTCGTTGACCGGGGTCAGCGCCAAGGCGCTCGAGGTTTCGCGCAAGAACAAGGCGCCGCGCCACTACTGGAACTGGGAACTGATGAATGGCCGCGCGCCGCAGAAATTCATCGGCACCGCGCCGGTGCACATGTTCTTCGGCCTGCAGGAATCGCTGAAAATGCTCGAGGAAGAAGGCCTCGATGCCGTGTTCGCGCGCCATGCCCGCCTGGGCGAAGCGACGCGCGCGGCGGTGCGCGCCTGGGGCGCCGACGGCAAGGGCCCGCAGCTATACGGCCAGGCGGCCGACCGTCTCTCCAATTCGGTGACGGCCGTGATCATGCCCGAAGGCGTCAGCGCCGACGGCATGCGCAAGATCGCGGTCGACCGTTTCAACCTGTCGCTGGGCGGCGGGCTGGGGCCGCTGATGGGCAAGGTGTTCCGCATCGGCCACATGGGCGATCTCAACGAGCCGATGCTACTGGGCGCCCTTGCCACCACCGAGCTCGCGATGAAGACGGCCGGCGTGCCGTTCGCCCCGGGTGGCGTCGACGCCGCCATCGAGTCGCTCGCGCACTGATCCGGTCGCCGCCGATCGGCGCGACCGACAACCCGGAGCTGGAATGGCAGTGAAGCGCATTGTCGCCAACATCGCCGCGGAACGCGTCGAAGATGCGAAGGCCTTTTATGGCGACATTCTCGATTTGCACCTGGCCATGGACCTTGGGTGGATTCTGACTTTTGCCGGAGAAGGACAAGCCGCTCCGCAGATCAGCATCGCAAGCGAAGGGGGATCGGGTACGCCAGTCCCCGACCTGTCCATTGAGGTGGATAATCTTGAGGACGTTCACCGGCGCGTCGTCGCGAACGGGATACACGTCGAATACGGCCCGATCAGCGAGCCGTGGGGCGTAAGGCGCTTCTACGTTCGCGACCCATTCGGCCGCCTCGTGAACATTCTCGCTCACGTCTAGACCCTGGCGCTGGACGACGGTGAACTTCGTCCGTTTCGTGCCCTCGCCACTCAGCTTGTGGTCCTAGAACTCGGGTGCCTTGCCCGCGACGGCCGCAACGAAGCGGTCCGGCATGATCGACGACAGGGCCGTGCCCCGCCGCACAGTCGCTTCCGATTCGACACCCAGCACCGGCTCGAACCTCGCGCTGGCCGGATCGAAGGCGTGTAACTGACCTTCGGTCAGGTTGAACCACCAGGCATGCAGCACCAGCGTGCCGGCTTCGACGCGGTCGGCGATCCAGCGGAAGGTCATCAGGTTTCGCACGCTGTTGATCACCGACGCCTGCTCGACGGCCCGGGCGACTTCTTCACGCGGTCGCCCCTCCAGTTCCCGCACCACGAGATCGCGCGTGTCCTGGGCGATGCTGGTCCAGGTCGAGAGATAGTCGTAGTCGGCAAAGGCGCTCTCGCGGCCATCGACCAGCGCGCCGATGCCGCCGCAAAGGGCGTGGCCCAGCACGACGATGTGCTCGACGCCGAGCCCGCGCACGGCAAACTCGATGGCGGCCGATGTGCCGTGATGACGTGCGTCGGGAGGTATCTGCGCCGGCGGCACCATCGCCGCCACATTGCGCACCGTGAAGAGTTCGCCGGGCAGCGTCTGCGTCAGAATGCCGGGATCGACCCGGGCATCGGCGCAGGCAATGATCAGGATCTTCGGCGACTGGCCTTTCGTGGCGAGCTTTTCGAACAGGTCGAGGTGCTCGCGATAGTATCCCAGGCGGAAGTCCGCGAAGCCCCTGAGAAGCCGTTCCAATGCCATGGTCATTGCCTACACGTGTTTGCCGGGTGGCGCGACATAGACGATGATGCCCGCGGTAACAATTCAGTTCGTTTGTGTGGAAATGACAGGTGACCTCCTCTACGAAAAGCGCGGCGCGATCGGATGGATAACGTTCAACCGGCCGCAGGCGCGCAATGCGCTCACTTTCGCGATGTACGAAGGGCTGGCCGAGATTTGCAGCCGCGCCAGCGCAAGCCATGAGGTCAAGGCGCTGGTCATCACCGGCGCGGGCGACAAGGCCTTCGCCGCCGGCACCGACATCGCCCAGTTCAAGAGCTTCGAGGGCGGCGAAGACGGCATCGGCTACGAACGCAAGATGGACCGGATTCTGGAGGCGATCGAGCGCTGCACCCTGCCGACCGTGGCGGCCATTTCCGGATACTGCACCGGTGGCGGCGCCGCGATCGCCGCCGTTTGCGACCTCCGGCTCGCCGCCGCCAATGCCCAGTTCGGTTTCCCGATTTCGCGCACGCTCGGCAACTGCCTGTCGATGGCCAACTATGCCCGCTTGGCCGCGCTGATCGGCCCGCAGCGGGTGAAGGAAATGATTTTCCTCGCCAAACTGATGGACGCGCCGACGGCACTTGGCGCCGGACTGGTGAGCGAGGTCCTGCCCGATACCGCGGCCCTGCTGGCGCGTGCCGAGGAGGTGGCGCGCACCGTCGCCGGGCACGCGCCGATTACCCTGCAGGTGACCAAGGAGGCGCTGCGCCGCCTGCAGGCACGGATGGCCGACGAGAGTATCGACGATCTGATCCGGTTGGCCTACGGTAGCGCCGATTTCCGCGAAGGCATGGCGGCGTTCCTCGAAAAGCGGGCGCCGAAATGGACGGGCGCCTAGAACCGCCCACAGAAGGAGAAAGTGATGATTAAGGTTGGGTCGACTCTTGCGATTCTGGGACTGTGCGTTGCCGTCGCCGCCTGCCAGAGCCCGCAACAGGTCATCGGTGGCAAGGAAGACATGATGGCCGCCGCCGGCTTCAAATTCGTCCCGGCGAACACGCCGGCACGCCAGGCCTCGTTCAGGAACCTGCCGCCGCACAAGTTCTCCCGCGAGATCAAGAATGGACAGGTCTTCTACGTCTATCCCGACCCGACCGTCTGCGTCTGCCTCTATGTCGGCAACCAGTCCGCCTATGGCCGTTATCAGGCCAACGTCTTCCAGAAGAACCTGGCCGACGAGCAGCAGACGACCGCCAACATCAATTCGATGAACGACTGGGACTGGGGTCCGTGGGGCGGCTACCCGTATCCGGGCTGGTACTACTAGGCCGGTCGCGGCGGCCTGCCAGGAACGCCGCAATCGCAAGGACTTGAACCACCGCCGCGGCGACGAACACCAATGTCGCCTCGGCGGCTGACAGGGCGCGCAGGGCGCCAAACGCGGCAGGGGCAAAGGCATAGGCCCCCTGCCCGATGGCCACGATCAGCGGCACCACTCTCTGGACGTCAGCCTTGGCGAACTCGACCTGGGCGATCAGCGGCGGCAGCGACGTGGTATTGCCGATGCCCGCACCGAACAGCAGAACGCCGGCGACCAGCAATGGGACGTTGGTGCCCGCGGCCATGATCAGCGCCACCGAACCGGCAATCTGGACGACCAGACTGGCGCAGGCGATCAGGCGCCGGTCGCTGCCTGACGGCATCAGCCAGCCGACCAGCGTGCGGCCGGCGATCGCACTCGCCGTTGCCAGGCCCATCAGGATGCCGGCCGCCGGGCCACCCAGCGCCGGCACCAGCAACGAGAACAGGTGGGCAATCAGGCCGATCTGCGCGAACAGACCAAGCGCCATGGCGACCGCCAGGGTGAGAAAGCACCGGTCGCGCCACAGTTGCCCGCCCGGCAGTGCGTGCGCGGTCGAGCTGGCCGTCGCCGCAGGTGCGCCCACGGTCTCGCCATCCGGCGTTTGTCCGGTGTTCTCCGGGGTGCGGCCAAAAACCAGATCGGCGAGCGGCCAGATCACCACGATCACGACAGCGCCAATCAGCATCGCCGCGACGGGAAAGCCGAGATGCCCGATCGCCACAACCCACAGGGGCGAGAACACCACGCCGCCGATGCTGGCACCGTTGTAGGCCATCGACAGCGCAGCGGGCCGCTTGTGCACGAACCATGGGGCGATGATGGCGTTCACGGCCGCCGCCCCCATTGCGACCCAGCCGGCACCGCTCAGGAAGGTGGCGGCCATAAGCTGCCACGGCTCGCGCGCCACCGCCCAGCCGACGACGCCCACCGCCAACAACACCGCGCCGGCCTTGGTCACGTTCGGCAGGCCGAACCGGCGATAGAGCGCCGGAAGGTTGGCGACCACGACGGCGCCAACCAGGAAGTGAACGGTCACGGCCGCCGACACCAGCACGACCGACCATCCTCGCGCTTCCTGAACGGCGTGCAGATAGACCGGAGGACCGTAGAAGCCGAGGCCCCAGCCGAACACCGCGAGGACGAAGGCACCGGCGACAACGCGCCAACCGAAGAATTCGGATTGCATGAGGCCTTATGCCGTCCGGCCACGGGCCTTCGTTACGGCCCCGGCCGAAGGATCAGAACGCCGCCTCCACCGCCCCCAGGCCGGCGAACTCGCCGCGCGCCCGGGTGCCGGCCGGGAAGTAGCGCAGGCCGGTCCACGAGCCGGTGGTAATGGCCTGGCCCTTGCGCAGCCCGCCGCGTTCGCGCACCGCGTGGTCGATCATCCAGGCGAGCGGCCGCACCGGATCGACCGACCCCAGACCGCCCTTCTGGTCGACCAGCGTCTTGCCGTCGATGACCAGCTTCACCTGGAGGTTCGCCCAGTCGAGCTCCTGCCAGTTCCCGAACGAAGCGCCCACCACCAGCGCATGGTTCATCTGGTTGTCGGCCAGCAGCCATTCGGGCTCGACCTGCGCAAAGTTGGCAAGCCGCGTGTCGACCACTTCCATGCCGACGAAGCCATCGCCCACCGCCGCCAGCGCCTCGTCGCGATCGACCGGCTGGCTGCGCGCGGCGATGTCGCGAACGATGTGAAAGGAGATTTCGATCTCGACGCCGATCATGTGCATGGACTTGGCGTCGAAGCTCGCCGGCGACGGCACCAGCGCACCCGCCAGCAACGGCGCCGCGCTGGGCTCGGCGGTCGGCGTGCGGGCGCCGACCTTCCAGCCCGCGACCGGTCCGGTGGCGCGCGCCACCTCGTCCTGGATCGCATAGACCGCCCTGCGGTCCGGCAGGGCGAAAGGCGGCGCGATCTGGGAACCGCTACGCCGGGCTTCCAGAAGGCTGCGCGCCGCATATGAAATATCGGAGGTCATGCTAAGCTCCCGCAAACGACAGAAACGCCGGAGGAACCATGCCCTACGCCAGTGGTCGCGTCATTCACGATGCCGACGCACACATCATGGAGACGCCCGGCTTCCTGGCGGAACACCTCGAAGCCAGGCATCGCGCCGTCGTCACCGACAGCGTGCTGTTTCCGCGCCACGAAGGCTTTCACAGCACCCGGCTCAAGGCCGCTCCGACGGCCGACTTCGACGACACCCAGATCATGCTGCGCAAAAACTGGGAAGCGCTGGGCTCGCACGTGAAGCAGGACCGTCCGCGCTCGGTCGACCTGCTGGGCTTCGCCAGCCAGCTCATGTTCACCACCGCCCTGCTCAACTATTCCTCGGTGCTCGAAGGCGGCGGCGATGCCGAGCTCACCTATGCCGTGGCCCGTGCCCACACCCGCCACATGGTCGACTTCTGTTCGGTCGACAAGCGCCTGCTGCCGACCGGCTACATCCCGCTGGTCGATTTCGAGCAGACGGCGAAGGCCGCGCGCGAAGCCATCGACATGGGCGCCAAGGCGCTGATGATCCCGTCGCGCTGCCCGAACGATCATTCGCCCAGCCACATCGGCTTCGATCCGCTGTGGGCGATCGCCCAGGAAGCCGGCCTGCCGATCGTGTTCCATGTCGGCGGCGGCGGGAAGCTGCTGGAGGATGCCTACTTCAACAACGGCCTGCCGCCGGTGCCGGACTTCCACGGCGGCGACGACAATTTCAAGTCGATCGACTACATGGCGATCGCCTATCCGCCGATGAAGGCGCTGACCGCGCTGATCGTCGATCGCGTACTCGACCGCTTCCCGCGACTGAAGTTCGGCGTCATCGAGCAGGGCGCGTCGTGGGTACCGGGCTGGATGCGCAACATGGATAGCGCCCACAACGCCTTCTACAAGAACGAGGAACGGCTGCAGAAGATGTCGCTGAAACCTTCCGAGTTCGTCCAGCGCCAGGTTCGCGTCACGCCCTATCCGCACGAGGACGCGGGCTGGATCATCGCCAACACCGGCGACGAGGTCTGTCTCTTCTCCTCCGACTATCCGCACATCGAGGGCGGCCGCAATCCGATCAAGCGCTTCGAGGCGTCGATGGCAACGGTGGGAATCAACGAGCATCGGAAGCGGCGCTTCTATTGCGACAACTTCGTCGACCTGATGGGCGCCGGTCTCGCCCCCGAACTGAGGATCGCGGCATGAACGCCTACACCACCCTGCTCACCGAACAGACCGGCGCGGTGCTCAAGATCACCGCCAACCGGCCGGATGTCCTGAACGCCCAGAGCCGCATCCTGCTGGAGGAACTCGACGACGCTTTCATTGCGGCCACCAAGGACGAGTCGGTGCGCGTCATCATCCTGGCCGGTGCCGGCAAGCATTTCTCGGCCGGCCACGATCTCGGCAGCCCGCAGGAGATGGCGGACCAGAAGAAGAACCCGGTCGAGGGCTTCAGGGACGAATACCGGCGGCTCTCGGAGCGGTTCTTCGAGAACACCATGCGCTGGCGCGACATCCCCAAGCCCACCATCGCCCAGGTCCAGGGCTACTGCATCATGGGCGGCCTGATGATCGCCTCGGCCTGCGACATCATCGTGGCCAGCGAAGATGCCCAGTTCGCCGACCGCGCCGTGAAGTGGGGCGGCAGCCACGTGCAGTACTTCTCGATGCCGTGGGATTTCGGCCCGCGCAAGACCAAGGAGTATCTCTTCACCGGCGCCTTCATCAGCGCCGCCGATGCCGAGAAGGCCGGCCTCGTGAACCGCGTCGTATCCAGGGCAAAGCTGGAGGACGAGACCATGGCGCTCGCCCAGCAGATCGCCGAGCGCGATCCCTTTGCGCTCAAACTCGCCAAGGCCTCGGTCAACGAAATGCAGGATGCCCAGGGTTGGCGCCACGCCATGGAAGGCGCGTTCAAAAATTACATGCTGACCATCCCGCACCGCATCGAGATGGGCACCTACGGCCCCAAGGCGCGCGAGAAGGCGCCCAAAGACCGCTTCGCCGTCCTGAACAGGAAAGCGGGCTAGGATCATATTCAGTCGCCTCCCCCGTCGTCGGACAGGCCGTCGCTTTTAGCTTTTCCCGTCGTCCCGAGAGCCGAGGGACCTTCTCTCCTCGCCAGAGGCCGTCGAGATTGAAGCAAGGTCCCTCGGCTCCGCTTCGCTTCGCTCGGGACGACGGTGGGGCTCCACGACCTCGGGAGGTGCGATGTCCATCGCAACGGCGGGCAAGTCGTTGGCAGCACAGGCTTCTTCGGCCATCGCCGGTGCCGCCGGATGCGCGGCAGAAGCGTGCATTTTCTCAATCTCCAGCTCGCGCACTCGGATCTCATGGGCGCGCTGCTCGCGGCGTTCCTCGCGCGCCTCGGCGCGGGCGC
>CALDNT010000291.1 GCA_937915145.1 uncultured Reyranella sp. | reverse complement strand
GCGTTCACCCCCACTTGAAGCGCCAAGCATGTGCCAGGTTTTCTGGCCAATATTGATGCTATCAAGGCCAAGGGCGTGTCGGATGTTGCGTGTATCTCGGTGAACGACGCATTCGTGATGGGCGCCTGGGGTAAGGATCAAAAGGTCGGTGACAAGATTCTCATGCTGGGTGACGGCAATGCCGAATTCGCCGAAGCCATGGGTCTCACCATGGATGGTTCAAAATTCGGACTTGGCAAGCGCAGTCAGCGGTTTGCCATGATCGTCCAGGATGGCGTGATCAAGGAGCTTCTTGTCGAGAAGCCCGGCGCCTTCGAGGCTTCGACGGCCGAGAATGTCCTGAAGCATCTCTAGCGCGGCGCCTTCGGCGCAGCCAAGATCGGCGGCGGGACACCAGTCCCGCCGCCTTTTTATTGGAGCAACATGACCGCCGAGGAATCGCCCGTTTTTACCGGTCTTTTTCCGGTTAATGGCGCCACCCGCCTCTACGGCACGATCGGCGATCCGATCCGCCAGCTCCGCATGACCGCGGTCATGCCGCAGGTCTTCGCCGCAGTCGGGGCCAATGCCGTATGGCTGCCGTTTGAAGGTGACGCCACGCTGCTGCCGGTAATGCTCAAGGCGCTCGCGACCCTGCGCAATCTCGGCGGCTTCACCGTCACCATCCCGCACAAGACGGCCATTCTGCCCTTGCTGGGGCGCGTGACGCCGCGGGCCCGGGCGTCCGGCAGCGTCAACCTGGTGCGGCGCGACCCCGACGGCACCCTGGCCGGCGACATCGCCGACGGCACCGGCTTCGTGCGCGGCCTGGCGGCACAGGGCCATCGCGTGCGCGGTGCCAGCGTCTGGCTGGTCGGCCTGGGCGGCGCCGGCGGCGCGATTGCCGCCGCACTCTGCGAGGCCGGGGTCGGGCGATTACTGGTGACCGAGATCGACGAGGCGCGGGCGGCAGCGGCAATCGACCGCCTGCTCCAGCACTATCCCGACGTACCGGTGGCCGAGGTGGCCACGCCGCCCAAGGGCATCCACATCGCCATCAATGCCACGCCGCTCGGTCTTCGCCCGGGCGATCCCCTGTCGTTCGACCCGGTCACGCTCGACCCGGATGTGCTGGTGGCGGAAGTCATCATGAGTCCAGCCGAGACCCCCTTGCTGCAGCGCGCCCGCGCCCATGGACGAAGGATCCATCACGGCCGCCACATGCTCGACCACCAGATTCCGCTCAATCTCGAGTGGTTTGGCATCGACAGCAAAGGCATCGACATCGTGGCGCTGGTGCGCGCCATCGGTACCTAAAAGGCCGCCTAAAGCGTGAGGCCGCCGTTGACGTGGACTGTCTGGCCGGTGATGTAGCTCGCCGCGGGAGAACAGAGAAAGGCGATCAGAGCCGCGACTTCGGCCGGTTTGCCGTAGCGGCCCATCGGAATCGACTGGCTCACTTTGTCCATGCGCTCGCGAGGCACGGCGGCATGGGCATCGGCGTCCTTTTCGATGAAGCCCGGAGCCACGCAATTGACCGTGGCGCCCGACGGCGCAAGATCGACCGCCAGGGCACGGGCGAGCGCCTCGATGCCGGCCTTGGCCGCGGCCGAGGCCGGAAAAGTCATCACCCCGCGCGCGAAGGCATGGGCGACAAAGGACGACACGCCGATCATCCGCCCGCCATGCCCCGCCTTCGTCAGCCATGGCTTGGCCGCCGTCGCGAGTTCGAAGAAAGCCGAGGTCATGGTGGCGAGACTGGCATCCCATCCGGCACGGTCGACCTCGCCGATCGGCCGGCGATCGGCAAACCCCGCATTGCTCACCACCACATCCAGACGTCCGAGTTTGCCGGCGGTCTCCTCGACCAGACGTCGGGCGATGCCCGGCTCGGCGAGGTCGCCGATGAGCACCAGCGCCTCGGCGCCGGCGCCGCGCACGACGTCGGCAACCTTGTCCGCACCGGCGCGGTTCTTGCGGGCATGCAGCACGATCGCCGTGTTCGGGGCCGCCAGCGCACGCGCCGTGGCGGCGCCGATGCCGGACGACGCACCGGTGATCAGAATAGCTCGATGGGGCGATTGCATGATCGAAGCAGTAAAGTCCCGCGTGCCTAGCGGCAAGCCTCGCGCACGGCGGGCGCCAGGTGCTCCGCGAACCGCCGCGCCCCGCCGACCGAGAAGTGGCCGTTGTCGATGAAGTCGGCCGCGCCGAAAGAATCCGGCGATATGGCAATATAGACGTCGCCCAGGCTCAGCGCCGTGCGTTCGAGGATCGCGTTGAACCGTTGCTGCAACGGCCAGAGGTCGCGGTCGCGCACGAGGGGCAGCCAGCCATAGTGGCCGTCGCCCTTCAAACCCTCGCGATTGAGCAACTGCCCGACCCAGATCGTGATCACCCCACGGCCGCGGTTGATCGCCGAAATCGCGCGGATGTTGCGTTCGTAGAAGGCCTCCAGTGCGGCATCGCTGCCGCTCACCGGCTCGCGGCCGTAGGGGTCGGCGGAGTAGCGCACGGTGTCGACGTTGGCGCTGACGAAGCGCGCCAGCATCGTCAGCACCGGCGAGATCGTCACATGCGCGCCGCCGATCCGCCGTACCTTCAGCGAATCGACCTGGCTCGGCAGATGGAAGTCGGCATAGCCGGGATCGAGATCGGGAATATGGGCATTGCGCAGGTCGTTCCAGCCAACGTAGTAGATCGCGCAGCGCGGCAGCTTGCCGAATTTGACCTGGTAGAACGCGGTCTGGATCAGGTGCTCGGCGGTCGAATAGCCCGGAACGCCATGGTTGACGACGAAAGCCCGGTCGGGGCCGAGCGCTTCGCCCAGACGGTCGCTCCAGGTGTCGCCCTCGCCGGTGCCGATGTCGTAGGTCGTCGAGCCGCCGAACGTCGCAACCACCGTCCGCCCCTCGAGGCTGCCGGGCACCGGGTCGCGCCCACGCGTGCCCTCCGAGGTGTGGCGGATCGCAAGGCCGGTCGGGCTGGTGATTTCAAGCGACGGGATCGGCACGGCCTGCAGTAGCGCGTGCCACTGGAAGCGCGCCGGTTCGGCGACGGCGGAAGGCAACAGCGAAGGCGAACCCGCCGGCTGCAGGGCCCAGGAGCCCACCCCCCAGGTGAAGTCGACCAGCGCGAGGACCAGGAGCGCGCCGGCGAACGGCGGCCAGCGCACGACGGCGATCGCCAGGGCAAGCAGCACCAGAAGATAGACGAAATAGAAGGCGCGCGGACCGCCGGCGCTCAGCTCATCGGTCGCCGCGAACCAAACCGCGACCGCGAAGACGACAATCCCCAGCAGCAGCGCCAGCAATACCGGAATGGCCCGCTCGAACCGATAGGGTCGGCGGAGGCCGCAGTAGGCGAGGGTTTGTTGCAACATGGGTAGGGTAGAAGAATGGCGCGCCCGAAGAGATTCGAACTCCTAGCCTTCTGATTCGTAGTCAGATGCTCTATCCAGTTGAGCTACGGGCGCACGGCCAAACCACCTCCCACGAGGGGTCTGGCAAGAAGGCGGGCACCCTAATGAAACTGATCCGGCGTTGCAAGCCGCCGAAAGCCGGCATTTTTGCCCCTTCGGGCGGCCCACCCGTCGGCGTAGAGTAACGGTCATGGCCTTTCGTCTTCTTGCATTCATCGGACTGATCGTCGGCCTCGCCACCGCGGCGCTGGCGCAGCAGCCCGACGTGTCGGCCGCCGACCGGGCGGCGATCCGCGACATCATCCAGTCCCAGGTCGATGCCTTCCGCCGCGACGACGGCGACGCTGCCTTCGGTTACGCCTCGCCGTCGATCCAGGGCATGTTCGGCGAGCCCGACACCTTCATGGAGATGGTGCGCCAAGGCTACCGGCCGGTCTATCGCCCCAAGGTCTTCGACTTCCGCGAGATCGTGAGCCTGCACGGCGAGATCGCGCAGAAGGTCCACGTCGTCGGCCCCGACGGCCGGCCGGTTACCGCCGTCTATCCGATGACGCGGCTTCCCGACGGCAGCTGGCGCATCAACGGCTGCTACCTGCAGGCGCCGGACGAACACCAGGCCTGACCTGCACACCTGATCTGGGCCCTGAATTCCGATCGTGAACCGCATTTCGCCCAAGGTGCTGGCGCTGCTCGGCCTGTTGACCCTCGTGTGGGGCACCAACTGGCCGCTGTTCCGCATCGCCCTCGACGAGCTGCCGGTGTGGACCTTCCGCACCATCGTCATGAGCACCGCCGTGCTGATGCTGACGGCGATCCTGGTGATCCGCGGCGAGAGCTTCGCCGTCCCCAGGGGCAAGTGGCCCGCCCTGATCGCGGCCTCGGCGATGAACATCGGCGTGTGGAACATCGCCACCTCGCTGGCCGTGCTCTACATCCCCTCGGGCCACGCCTCGGTTCTGGCCTACACCATGCCGCTGTGGGTGGCGGTGATCGGCTTCGCCGTGTTCGGCCAGCGTCTTACCGGCCGCCTGCTGGCCGCCATCCTGATCGGCGCCGCCGCCGTGGCCGCCCTGATGATCCCCAACTTCCGCGACTACGCCCAGGCGCCGCTCGGCCTGTTCTGGGGGCTGCTGGCCGGCTTCTGCTGGGCGATCGGCACCTTCATCGTCAAGCGCACGGCGTGGCCCGGCATGGGGCTCTCGCTCACCTTCTGGCAGGTCGTGATCTGCCTGCCGCCGATCGCGCTGGGGGCGCTGCTGTTCGACGGCCTGCCGACGCAGTGGCCGTCGGCCAAGGCGCTCACCGCCACGATCTACACTGGCGCCATCCCGATGGCGCTCGGCACCGCGACCTGGTTCGCCCTGGTAAAACTGCTACCGGCCCAGGTGGCGGCGCTGTCGTCCATCGCCATCCCGATCGTGGCGATCGTGAGCGGCATCGCGATCCTGCACGAGCCGCTGTCGGGACTGCAGGCCGCCGCCATCGCCTCGACCGTGATCTCGCTGTGGCTGGCCCTGGTGCCCGGCCGGCGACGCTGAAAACGGCGGCTTTTCAGACACCAGTTGTCCGAGATGTGTCTGTCCGGAAATTCGCAAAGCGCCGGCCGGATTGAACCGGACGATTCTTTTCAACGACGGCAAAAAATCGCGGCCTTGTCTGAAGAATGACTCCCCTCCCGAGCGGGCGTCACATGGCCCTGTGCAACACCGTTCGACGCTCTCGGACATTGCTACACAATGTCCTGTCGCTCGCCGGCCGTGCTGCGCACGGCCTGTGTCTCACCAAGTTGAGACAAATGTTGTGACACAGGCTGAGCGCCCACCCGTGCCTTTGCAGGAATCTGACCCTGCGGCCCCGCACCTGATAAGCGTGGGGGGCGGCCACAGAAGACCGTCAAAACAGCTCTCGGACGCGTGGATCGCGCCTCGGTCCACCCCGCGGCCGGACGGATCGTCGGCGGGGGCAGCCTTGTGCTTGCTACTCACGGCTCAAGACCGCGGGACGGCCCCTGCTCCTCGTAGGAGTTGACCCGGCGGGCGCGCCGGGCGGGGCATGGCCAAAGGTTCAGGTCGGCATCGGCACAAGGCGCCGACACGGACGGCTCGGCGCTCCGGAAAGGCCTCACGCCCGGCGGTGCGGGACCTTTGCGGCAACGGGAGCAGACGCCAGGGCGAGCGCCTGGTCGAGTAGACGGGTGCCAGGTGCTGGCAGTGCCTGCACGAGGCGCGCGGCGGCGCCACTGGCAAAGAGGGCAGCCAGCAGCGCCCGCAGAAGAGCGAGGTCGAAGGGCATGGTAGGATCCGGGGTTTGGACATCAAAAAGGCCGGCGCGGTTGGCGCCAGTCTATAGGAACTATAGGATAATACCTGTTGAACCGTCAATTCTGAGATTGCATAGCTGCCTTGAGGATACTTATGACCCGGCGAGATTCGCCAGTGTCCTCTTTGCAATTTCGACTACGTCACTCGGCATCTCGTCGGCGTGGTCGATGGCGATCTGTTCGTAGGCGCAGTCGAGCCGATTGTGCTTCGCAAGAAGCATAAGCCCATCCGTCTTCTTACCGCTACGGACCGTGCGAATGAGTGCTCCCTTTGGTCCATGGTCGCGAATTGCGCGCTCGGTATACCCGGCGGCCTGATTTCGGCCGTGCTTGTGTCTAAGCAGCTCGCGATAGACGCGTACCGATTCACCCACTCTGTCTTCGACAGTCTTGGCTTCCGGGCGAACTCGTAGCGCCGCGCGCAAGTCCAAGTCACGCAAGCGCTGCTCAGCAGCATCGACGACCTCTCGATTTCCTAGCTTTCGATTGTAGTCACGGCACCCGATGAGCCAGTTACGATCATTGGACTTCCGAATTGCAGCAAGAAGATCGTCGCTCATCATTTCCATCACAAAGGCGGATCGTTCGCACGCCAGTCTAGCTCGCACAGCCTACTCTTCATTGATCGCCTCCTGGCCGTGCTTGTTTGCGATGAACTTACGTGCTGCAGCTACCAGCGCTTCCAATTCCTCCCGAGTTGCTTCCTTGAGGCGCGCATATCCGATCTTGGCCGAAATTTCCGCAGCGGGATCCTCACTGCGTTGTGACTTCAATACTTCAACAGCGAGTCCCAATTTCTCAGGGTAAGGCGAGTAGAGATGAGGGGGTTTCGGCGACTTAAATCAAGCAGTTTAGGACGAAGATTCTCGATCCTGGCGCGGATCAGTTCGTGAAGCTCCTCGAGTGCTGTATCGGTCCTATCCGCAGCCATCCATCAGATCCCTACGGCCGCAGCGGACTAGCGTGTCCCAAAGAGAGGAACTGTTCTGAGAAATGCTCGGTCATCTCGTCCCACCCGCATGCGATGTCATTTCTTCTAGCGAAGACTGACAATACTTCCTTATTGGTTGAATAGACTAAAGCTTAGAGCAACCCGGAGGGGAAGGGCAAAATGGCCGCCGCGTTTTGCCACTGCAAGCATTTTGACGCGGGATCAACGTCATCCGCGTTCGAAACAGGTCGACAGAGCTTTCGGTGCTCCCGGTGAAGCTTCGCTTGGCGGCTTGTGAACAAGCCGCGGCCTGCAGCTCATGGGCAGAGCTACGCTCGGCCTCCCAGGAAATCACCCCCACCCCCTATGCCTTCGGAGAACGCTCCCCATATTCCCCTCATGGAAAGGGAGATCTGAGCCATGGCCGGAGGCGACCCCCGCGACTGGATGTGGTCGGAAGCGCTGCACATGCTGGCGCGGACCGACCGGCTCCACCGCCAGATGTTCCGGCCGCAGGCCACGGCGCAGGGCGCCAACTGGGAGCCGCCGGTCGACATGCTGGAAACCGAGGAAGCGGTGCTGATCCTGGCCGCCCTGCCCGGCGTCGATCCCGACCGGGTGGAGGCGGTGATCGACAACGGCGTGCTGGTCATTGCCGGCCTGCGCGTGCTGCCGGTCGAATTGCGTACCGCCATCATCCACCGCCTGGAGCTGCCGCAGGGCCGGTTCGAGCGGCGCATCGCCCTGCCGCCCGGCCGCTACGACGCGGTGCACCGCACGGCGGTGAACGGCTGCCTGGTGGTCAGCCTGGCCAAGGTTTCGCCGCGGGGAGGCCGGCCATGACCGCGCCCGACGACATGACCACCGCCCAGAGCCCCGGCCAGAGTCCCGGCCAGAACCCCGGCACACCCGGTCCGGCCGCCGCGCCGACGCCGTCGGCGGGCGCGTTGCCGGCCGACGCCTTGATCGTCCTGCCAACGCGCAATCTCGTGCTTTTTCCGGAGATGGTGTTTCCCCTGGCGATCGGCCGGCCGGCGACGCTGGCCGCCGCCCAGCAGGCGGTGCGCGAACAGCGCCAGATCCTGGTCGTCCTGCAGCGCGACCCCGAGAAGGCCGAGGTCGCCCCGGACGATCTCCATCGCATCGGCACGGTCGCCAACATCGTGCGCTATGTCACGGCGCCGGACGGCACGCACCACGTGATCTGCCAGGGCGTGCAACGTTTCCGCGTCAGCGAATTCGTCGAGGGCCATCCCTTCCTGCTGGCGCGCGGCCTGCACATCGTCGAGCCGACCGATACCGGTACGGACAAGGGCCCCGAGATCGAGGCGCGGTTCCTCGTGCTGCAGAACCAGGTGCGCGAGGTCATGGAGCTGCTGCCGCAGGTGCCGGCGGAACTGCGCCAGACCATCGAGGCGACCGCAACCGCCGGCGCCCTGGCCGACCTCGCCGCGACCTATCTCGACTCCAAACCGGCGGAGAAGCAGGAGATCCTCGAGGCGATCGAGCTGGTGCCGCGCCTCGACAAGGTCACGCGCCTGCTCGCCCAGCGGCTGGAAGTGCTGCGGCTGTCGAACGAGATCGGCCAGTCGACCAAGGCCTCGCTCGACGCCCGCCAGCGCGAGATGCTGCTGCGCGAGCAGAAGGCGGCGATCGAGCGCGAGCTGGGCGAGGACGGCAGCAACAAGCAGGAGCTCGCCGACCTCGAGAAGGCGATCGGCGAGGCCGGGATGCCGCCGGAGGTCGAGGCGGCCGCGCGCAAGGAACTGCGCCGGCTGCAGCGCACGCCCGATGCGGCGGCCGAACACGGCATGATCCGCACCTACCTCGACACGCTGATCGAACTGCCGTGGGCGTTGCCCGAGGCGCCGCCGATCGACATCGCCGAGGCCCGCCGCGTGCTCGACAACGACCACTACGGGCTGGAGAAGATCAAGCTGCGGATCGTCGAGTACCTGGCGGTGCGCAAGCTGGCGCCCGAAGGCAAGGCGCCGATCCTGTGTTTCGTCGGCCCGCCCGGCGTCGGCAAGACCTCGCTCGGCCAGTCGATCGCCCGCGCCATGGGCCGCAAGTTCGCCCGCGTCAGCCTGGGCGGCGTCCATGACGAGGCCGAAATCCGCGGCCACCGCCGGACCTACATCGGCGCCCTGCCCGGCAACATCGTCCGGGCGATCCGCAAGGCAGGCTCGCGCGATTGCGTGCTGATGCTCGACGAGATCGACAAGATGGGCAGCGGCATCCATGGCGACCCGTCGTCGGCGATGCTGGAAGTGCTCGATCCGGAACAGAACGGCACCTTCCGCGACAACTACCTCGACGTGCCGTTCGACCTCAGCCGCGTCGTCTTCATCACCACCGCCAACATGCTGGAGACGATTCCCGGCCCGTTGCGCGACCGCATGGAGATCATCGGGCTCACCGGCTACACCGCCGGCGAAAAACTCGAGATCGCCAAGCGCTACCTGATGCGGCGCCAGTTCGAGGCCAACGGGCTGAAACCCGACCAGGCCACGATCGAGGATGCGGCGCTGCAGGAAATCATCGCGGGTTACACGCGCGAGGCCGGCGTTCGCGGCCTGGAACGCGAGATCGGCCGGGCGTTGCGCCATGTCGCGGTCGAAATCGCCGAAGGCACCGCCAGCAAGGTCGACATCGGCAAGGGCGACCTCGAGAAGCTGCTCGGCCCGGTGCGCTTCGAGAACGAAGTCGCCATGCGCACCAGCGTGCCGGGCGTGGCCACGGGCCTTGCCTGGACGCCGGTCGGCGGCGACATCCTGTTCATCGAGGCGGCGCGTTCGCCGGGCAGCGGCAAGCTGGTCCTGACCGGCCAGCTGGGCGAGGTCATGCGCGAGAGCGTCCAGGCGGCACTGACGCTGATCAAGGGACAGGCGGCGGCGATGCAGATCGATCCCGCCCTGTTCAAGGACAGCGACATCCATGTCCATGTGCCAGCCGGCGCCACGCCCAAGGACGGACCCAGCGCCGGCGTCGCCATGTTCATGGCGCTGGCCTCGCTGCTGACCGGCCGGACGATCCGCAGCGACACCGCCATGACCGGCGAGATCAGCCTGCGCGGGCTGGTGCTGCCGGTGGGCGGCATCAAGGAAAAGGTGGTGGCCGCCGCCGCCGCCGGCATCACGCGGGTGATGCTGCCGGCCCGCAACAGGCGCGACTACGAGGAGATCCCCGACGAGGTCCGCAAGGCGCTGGAGTTCGTCTGGCTCGAACGGGTCGAGGACGCCGTGGGCGCGGCGCTGGCGGCGGCCTCGTAGAGTCTCTTCGACGACTGAAACATCTCTCCTCCCCCGTCACACGGGGGAGGTGGCGTCGTCTTACGACGACGGAGGGGGAGGGCCTCAGTCGTGTCGCTTGACCCCTCCGTCACCGTAAGACGGTGCCACCTCCCCTTGCCTCGCAAGGGGAGGAGAAGACAACTAACCCAACTCCAGGCTGGTGACGCCGAACAGGCCGGCGTAGTCGACGGCCGGATCGGGGCCGGTGTACATGCGCGCGGTCTCGAACGCGGGCTTGAGGCCCATCTGTTCGACGAGAGCGACGGCGGGCTTGTTGCGGTCGGGCACGTCGATGGCCACGGCCGGCGCGCCGGTCCCGGCGGCAAGCGCGGAAACCAGGGCAGCGGCAATCTCCGGCGAGGCGGCATAGAGCGGGCCGATGCGGGAGGCCGCGCGGCAGGTGCGGATCACCGCCAGCCCCTGCGGTTCGCCATCCCTGACGGCCATCAGCCCGGCGCGCTCCGGCAGGCCGATCCACGGCGCCAGGAAATGGTCGCGCGGCTGCGGGAAGAAACGACGATCGTAGGCGGCCAGGCGGTCGAACGGCACGGCGCGGGCATCGACCAGGGTGACGCCGGGCGGCGGCGCGGCGGGCGGCGGTGCGCCTTCGTGGCGGATGTTGTTCCAGGCCAGGCGGAAACCGGACTTCTTATAGTTGTGCTGCTGCGCCACGACGCCGTCGAGGCCGACGTTGCGGCCCTGCAGCCGCGCCATGCCGGCGTTCCAGATTTTTATGCCATAGCCTTTTCCGCGGGCCTCCGGCCGGGCGATGTAGAAGCCGAGAAAGCCGAAGTCCGCGGCGTAGCGCACCACCGAGATGCAGGCGACCGGCCTTCCGTCGAGGCGGCCGATCAGGAAGCCACCGGGATCGGCGGCGTGGAACGCCAGCGCATCGGTGTTGCCGGGGTTCCAGCCTTCGTCGGCCGCCCACTCGGCCATGCGGACGACATCCTCGGCGCCCGCGACGTGGATTTCGAAACTCATGACGATCGCCGGCCGTTCTGGACAGCTTGCTCCAGCGCCATGCGGATGAACCTCTGGTAGGGAATTCCCGCCCGTTTCGCGCGGGAGCGCACGGCCTTCAGAAGCTCATCGGGCAGGCGTACGCTGATCGCCCGGTCCTTTGGCTTCAACTCGTAACGCACCAATCGCAGGCCCGAAAGGTCGTAGGCCGACAGGTCGGACCCGGCGACGAACGCCTCGGCGGCGCGGTCACTGGCCAAGCTGGGCAATCGCTTTTTCATAGGCCTTGATCTCCTTAACATGCATGTAGCGAGCGCTGATGGGCCTCAGCAGCCGCCGGGCGCCGCGCCGACGCTCGGTAAAGATCAAAAATACCGCTCGGCCCTGTTCGGTGTATCCGATCGCTTTCAAGCGCGTTTCCCGGATCGAGTGAGCCGGATCGGGAAGAATAGCGATAGGCCCCGAGAAAAGACTCTCGATAGCGGCGATCGACACGCCGTGCTTCTGGCACTTCGCCCGGTTGCCGATATCCCAGTCGAAGCCGTCGAAGGCCCGCGTCATCGTCTCCAGTATTTCATATGTATATACATTTGCAATACTTTATGGTCGCGCCTACTCCGCCGCCCTGGCGGTTGCCGCGAAAAAGCGATTGTCGGGGCGTGGCAATCCCAGATTCTCGCGCAAGGTGGTGCCTTCGTACTCCGTCCGGAAGATGCCGCGGCGCTGCAGCTCGGGCACGACCTTGTCGACGAAATCGTCGAGGCCGCCCGGCAGATAGGGGAACATGACGTTGAAGCCGTCGCTGGCCTCCGTCATCAGCCACTCCTCCATCTGGTCGGCGATCATTTTGGGCGTGCCCATCATGGCAAGGCCACCGTAGCCGCCGAGGCGTCCGGCGAGCTGGCGCACCGTCAGGCCCTCGCGCCGGGCGAGCGCGATGGCGCGCTCGCGGCCGCTCTTGCTGGCGTCGGTCTCGGGAATGTCGGCCGGCAGCGGCGCGTCGGGATCGAAGGCGCGGGCATCGGTGCCGAGCGCGATCGACACGGCGGCGATGCCGCTGTCGTGGTTCACCAGACTGTCGAGCCGGGCGCGCTTCTCCTTCGCCTCGTCGAGCGAGGAGCCGATGATGGTGAAGGCGCCGGGCAGGATTTTTATGTGATCCGGATTGCGGCCGGCGCGGGCGGCGCGGCCCTTCACGTCGGCATAAAAGGCGCGGGCGCCCTCGATCGGCCCGCCGGCGGCGAACACCATTTCCGCGGTTTCGGCGGCGAGCTGGCGGCCGGCGTCCGAAGCGCCGGCCTGCACGATCACCGGCCAGCCCTGGACCGGCCGCGCGATGTTGAGGGGCCCGCGCACCTTGAGATACTTGCCCTTGTGATCCAGCACATGGAGCTTGTCGGGATCGAAATAGGTGCCGCTCTCGACATCGCGGATGAAGGCATCGTCGGCCCACGAATCCCACAGGCCGGTCACGACATCGAAATATTCGCGGGCGCGGGCGTAGCGTTCGGCATGCGGCATCTGGTCGTCCATGCCGAAATTGAGGGCGGCGTCGGGATTGGACGTGGTCACCAGGTTCCAGCCGGCGCGACCGCCACTGATGTGGTCGAGCGAGGCGAAGCGCCGGGCGATGGTGTAGGCGGGCTCGAAGGTGCTGGAGGCGGTGGCGATCAGGCCGAGGTGCTTGGTCATCATCGCCAGCGCCGGCAACAGCGTCAGCGGATCGAACGAGGTCACGGTGGCGCTGCGCTTCAGCGCCGCCATCGGCATGTTCAGCACGGCCAGGTGATCGGCCATGAAGAAGGCGTCGAACTTGCCGCGCTCCAGCGTCTGGGCATAGCGCACCAGCGCCGGCAGGCTGAAATTGGCATCCGGCGTGCCGCCGGGATAGCGCCAGGCAGCCGTGTGAATGCTGACGGGGCGCATGAAGGCGCCGAGACGGAGTTGCTTGGCTTTGGCCATGACGAGCCTCGTTGAACCGGTCGCCGACAGCGCGGCACTTTCGCCAGACTTAGGCAGTCGGAGGCTGATCCGGCAAGGATTGCCGGGCGAGAAGAACTAATGAAGCAGATAGAAGGCCGGCGCCGAAACGAAAACGGGCGGCCCCTTCCGGGGCCGCCCGTCTGAATCTTCGTGCTTACGCGTCGGTCGGCTGCATACCGAGCGTCTTGACGCGATAATTCTCCCAGTGCTTCACCCAGGCCTCGTCGCCCTCGCCCTTGAAGGTCTTCTGGGCGTCGACCCAGCCGGCCTGAAGCTTCTTGAGCCGGGCCAGACGCTTGTCCTGCCAGGCCTGATGCTCGGCGGTCCAGATGCCCTTTTCCTTCAGGTACTTGATCGCACCGTCATGCCACGGGGCATCGGCCGGCGGCTTGCCAGAGATGTCCGGTGCCCAGTTCTTGGAACTGCCGGTAATGTTCTTGATCAGGTCCATCGATTCGTCGATCGCCTTGACCAGCGAATAGACCTCGTCGGCGCTGGTGTTGGCGTAGGTGGCGATGATCGGATAGCGATATCCCACCAAGGCGACAGGCTTTTCCGGGGAAATTCCGGCACCAACCGTTTCCTTATAGGGCTCGAAGAAATCCGCGACCTGACGAAGACGCTCCCAGCCCGCCGTTTCAGACGCCGGAAACGGCGGCCACACCAGGCCGCGCGGGCTCGCCTCGATCTCGCGCATGTTGGCTGACGTCGTCACGCTGCCGAACGCGTCGAGCTGGTTGTTGAGCAGCGCCGTCTTCATGGCGTTGTAGCTGCCGAACCAGACCGGCTGGACGTCGGCGCGCGTCAGACCACCGAAGGCAAGATAGGCGTCCTGCTTGACGTTGACCGAGGGGTTGCCCTTGACGTAGCCGATACGCTTGCCCTTGAGGTCGGCGATCGTCTTGACGCCGATATCGCCGGCCGTCGCCACGCCAACCGCCGCCGGTCGCGCCAGCACGACGCGCACATCCTGCGGGCCCCATGCAGGTACGGCGAAGTCGTAGGTCCCTTCGGCGGCGAAATACAGTTCGTTGGCCAGGAACCCGTAGGTGGCCTTGCCCTGCTTGAGCGGCAGCAGGCGTCCGATCGAGGTGCCCGACGGCACGATGCGCACGCGTATCGCATGCTTCTTCATGATGGCATCGGCGATTCCGGATGCCTCGGCGTAGCCCGACGACCCCAGATCGTAGGCCGTCCACACCGATGTGTCGGGCAGTTTCGCCTGGGCCGCACCACCGGCCAGCATCATCGCGCTCGAACCAACAAGCACGTCGCGGCGCTTGAACATAGCGTTTCCTCCTCTGTCATTCATTTTTTTGATCTCAAACGGAACATTGGCAAGAACATGCGCACGCGTCAAACTGCGGCCAACGACAATTGGCGGCCGCAGCGGAACGCCAAACAGGGAGACGTGAACACATGGCCGGCAGCAGCGACGCCGTAGAGCTCGAACTTGCGCCGGAAGACGGCGGTCGCGACCGGCTGACCGGCCGGGCTTACTGGGTGGCGATGGTCATGGGCGCCGCCGGTGTGGCGCTCACGATCAACCAGACCTTCAATCTCCAGGTCTTCGGCGAGCCGATCATCGACACGTCGTTCTACTATCTGATTCTCGGTCTCTTCCTGTCGCTTGCCTTTCTCGCCTATCCCGCGCGCAAAGCCGATCGCAACGCCATACCGTGGTACGATTGGATTCTGTTCACCACCTGCATCGTCACGACTGCCTATCTCGCCTGGAACGGCGGCCGCATCGTCGCGGAAGGTTGGGATCTCATTGCTCCGCCCCTGGCGGTCGTCGTCGCCGGCATCGTGTGTGTTCTGGCGCTGGAAGGCGTCCGCCGCGCCGGCGGAATGGTGTTGTTCTGCCTGTGCACCGTCTTCGCGTTTTACCCGACCTTCGCCGATGTCATGCCGGGCTTCCTGTGGGGACCCAGCAGCACCCTGCCCGAAACGCTGACCGCCCACGCCCTGGGCGTGGAGAGCATCATCGGCGTGCCGATGCGCACCGTCGCCTCGTTGCTCGTCGGATTCCTGATCTTCGGCTCGGCGCTGGTCGTAACCGGCGGCGGCGAGTTCTTCATGGCGCTGGCCATCGCGCTGATGGGCCGCACGCGCGGCGGGCCGGCCAAGGTGGCCGTCCTGTCGAGCGGGTTCTTCGGCTCGCTCTCGGGCAGTGTCATCTCCAACGTCGTGACGACCGGCCAGATCACCATCCCGACCATGAAGCGCATCGGCTACCCGCCGCACTATGCCGGCGCGGTCGAAGCCTGTGCCTCGACCGGTGGCGCGCTGATGCCGCCGGTGATGGGCGCCGTCGCCTTCATCATGGCCGAGTTCCTGAACGTGCCCTACAGCACGATCATGATCGCAGCGGCCGTTCCAGCGCTGCTGTACTACGGAGCACTGCTGCTTCAGGCCGACAATTATGCCGCGCGGAATGGACTGAAAGGCCAGCCGGCATCTGAAATTCCGAAGCTGTTGCCGGTTCTCAAGAAAGGCTGGCACTTCCTCTTCAGCCTCTGCCTGCTGACGTATCTGCTTCTTGTCATGAAGCAGGAGGCGCTGGCGCCCTATATCGCCACCGTCGTTCTGGTCGGCACGACGATCGTGTTCGGCAGCAAGCGCTTCGGACTGAGAGGTCTGCGCGACCTCACGATCGACACCACACGCAATATCCTCAATATCGTGGCCATTCTGGCCGGTGTCGGCTTCATCGTCGGCGCGCTTTCCTACACCGGGGTCGGCGGCGCCTTTTCGCGTGAGCTGCTGCAGTTCGCCGGTGGCAATGTCTATCTGCTGCTGGTGCTGGGGGCGTTCACCAGCTTCATCCTCGGCATGGGGATGACATCCAGCGCCTGCTACATTTTCCTCGCAATCACCCTGGGGCCGGCCCTCATCGGCGCCGGCCTCGACCCGATCGGCTCCCACCTGTTCATTCTCTACTGGGGACTGATCAGCTTCATCACCCCGCCGGTGGCGCTGGCTGCCATCGCCGCCGCCAGCATCGCCAAGTCCGACCCGTGGCGGACCGGCATCTGGGCGATGCGCCTCGGCATGGTGAACTTCGTGTTGCCCTTCATGTTCGTGCTCAACCCCACGCTGATCATGAACGGCACGCCGTTGGCGATCCTCCACGACGTCACGACCGCCTGTTTCGCGGTCTGGCTGCTGGCGTCAGGGCTCGAAGGATGGCTGTACGGAGTCGGGGCGATCGGCTGGCTCTCGCGGGCAGCTCTGATGGTCGGCGCGTTCGGGTTGCTGGCGCCCGGGGTCTATACCGACCTCGTCGGCGCCGGCCTGCTCGCCGTCGTCTACATCGGCAACAAGCTGTGGCGGAAAGGTCTCGCCACCTGATCGGGCGTCACACGATCGGAGGGTGCTTCTTGTCAGTGCCCGCTGCGCACTCCCATGCCCGCGCCACCTGGAACAGCGTCGCTTCGGCGAAGTTGCGGCCGACGAACTGGACCGAAAGCGGCAGGCCTGACGTCGAGACTCCTGCCATCATCGCCAGCGCGGGATGGCCGGTGACGTTGAAGGGCGTGCGCGCCTGGCGGGAGTAGGTGCGCTCGACATCGGCCGGGCTGTCGATTCGGCAGGCCGGGTCCATCGAGCTGGCGCACAACAGCACATCGACCTCGCCGAGGGCGGCATCGACGGCAGCGATCAGCTCCAATCGCCGGCGCTGCGCCTGAACGTAATCCTCGGCGCTGAAGAACGCGCCCGCCAGAATGCGGCGACGGGCCAACTGGCCATAGTCGCCGGGGCGCTCGCGCAGCCACGGCGCATGGATCGCCCACGCCTCGCTTTGCAGGATCACGCGGTTGACCGCGCCAAACTCGACCAGCGTCGGCAAACGGATGTCGCGGATTTCCGCACCTTCGAGCTGGAGCGTCCGCGCGACATGCTCCAGCGCCGCCGTCACCTCGGGATCGGCCGGCATATCGACCTCATGGAAGTGCCGGATGAAACCGACGCGCAGTCCGCGTATGTCGCCTTTCAGACCCTCGGCGTAGCGGCGGTGGGCGGTCGCTGCGCTGCCGGGATCGCCGGGGTCGTGGCCCGCCAGGACCTCCAGCATCAGCGCGTTGTCGGCCACGGTGCGGGTCATCGGCCCGACATGATCGAGGGTAAAGGCGAGCGGAAAGACGCCCCGGCGCGAGACAAGCCCGTAGGTCGGTTTGATTCCGACGATGCCGCAACAGCTTGCCGGATTGCGCACGCTGCCGCCGGTGTCGCTGCCGAGTGCCATCGCGAACAGGCCGGCTGCCACGCCGGCGCCCGAGCCCGACGACGAGCCGCCGGGATGGTGGTTTGTGTTCCACGGATTGCGGGCCGGCGGCCACGGCAGATCGAAACTCGGCCCGCCGATGGCGAACTCGTGGGTCGAGAGCTTGCCCAACACGATGGCGCCGGCACCACGCAGCTTCGACACGCAGACCGCGTCGGCCGTGGCGACATTGTCCTGCAGGATCTTCGAGTGACAGGTGGTGGGCAGGCCCGCCACATCCATGATGTCCTTTATTCCGACCGGCACGCCATGCAGCGGGCCACGCAGGCGACCGGCCATGGCCTCGGCCTCCGCCGATCGCGCAGCGTCCATCGCCGCGGTGGCGTCGAGGTGGAGGAAGGCGTTGAGCTTGGGATCGAGGCGCTCGATGCGGGAAAGGAGCGCCGTCATGAGCTCGACGGGCGAGAGCTCCTTCGCGGCGATCGCCTGCGCTGCGGCGGACGCCGTCATCCAGTGCAGATCGGTCATGGGCGGTTCCCGACGCGCATCGACGGCCACGGCTCTGCGCGGGGATCGGCCGGCGCCTTGATTCGCCCGGCCACGGCTTCGGCCTGCGCGGCGGCAGCGGCGACATCCTCGGGAAACTGCGCCAGTGCCTTGTCCAGGCCGGCGCGGCGGGCCAACGCTTCCAGTATCGCTTTGTCCATCGCTCACTTGCCCGCTGTGTGGGCAAGGCCCGGTGGTGTCTTATGCCATTCGCGCCCCGCCTTCGCCTGCTGGAATCCGTAGTCAAAAAGCGCGCGCATGTACGCCTGATCGAATTCGCCGGCCTTCGGCGCCGGATCAAAGTCCGAGCCGATATAGGCGAGATTGTAGTCCACATCGTCGCGCTTGGAGACGAAGTAAGTGCGCAGAACGTCGTTGTAGCCGCTGGCCGCCAGCATCGTATTGATGGCGCGGCCAGCGATCGAGATCGTTCGCCGCGTGCTCTCGGCATAGTCCGGATCGAGGCGGGCATTGCGGATGATATAAGCGGTCCGCGACCGCTGGAACCGCTGGGTCGAAATGTTGATCGACGGCGGATAGAGGAAGAGCTGGGCGATGGCGCCACCATCGACATGCATTTCCTGATACTTCTGCCCGCCGATCTCGACATCGATCATCACCGGCTGGAACGCTCCGGGGATCGCCGCCGACGCCCGCAGGATCTGGCGGAACAGTTCCAACGCCCGGGGATGCCCGCTGGCGGCGATCGCTCCGATGTTCCAGATGACCGGACGCTGGGCGTCGAGGTCGGTCGTGCCGATCAGCAGCAGGCGCCCCTTCAGGTACTCGCGCGCGATGGCCTCGAACATCATCTGGTCGGCATAGTGCGCGATCAACTCGGCGAGCGGACCGGTATCGGCCATGGCATCGTCGAACACGGCGGCGGTCAGGCCGCGCGAGCGGAAGACCTTGGCCGGCGTCATCGTCGTATAGACTTCCCGCAGCGCCGGATCGTAGGTCGGCCCGAGGAAGGCGAAGGGCGCGATCAGCGCGCCGGTGCTGACTCCCGTCACCATCTTGAACTCGGGTCGCGTGCCGGCCTCGGTCCAGCCGGTCAGCAGGCCGGCGCCGAAGGCACCGTTGTCGCCACCTCCGGAAATCGCGAGATAGTATACGTGAGTGGGACGCCCACCCGGTTTTGCCGCAACCTGGCCGCCCGCCGCCACCATCGCCGCCCGCTCACGTTGGGCGGACTGCAGTGCTTCGTCGATCATGGGCTTGGGGTCGCCATCGGCGAAAAAGCGCGCATTGGGGATGCCAAGCGGCAAGGCGCGGGTGGTATCGGTCGGCGGCACTGCCGGCCCGCGTTCCGGAATTGAACAGCCGGCGACGGCCGCGAGGCCGAGCGGCAGCACGATGCAGGACATCAGTTTGCGCAAGATCAAGACGTTCCCCCCGGACGGCTGGAAGGGTAGATGTAGCCGCGGATCCTTCATACGTCCAACCCATGCCGACATCCGACACGGCGATGCCCTGCGAACAGACTCAGGACGGCAGGTGCTTCGATATCCAGTAGCTGGTGGGATTGTCGGGACATTCGACCGGCCCGCACAGCAGGAAGCTGTTGGCGGCGTTGGCGAGGGTCGCGGCAATCAGCAGATAGGCGGCCAGCCTGTAGGCGCCGCGAAAGCGCAGCGCGGCCTGATGATCGCTGCGGTCGTGTTCGGGCGGGCCGGACAGGATCATCAGCACCGCGACAGCCGCGATCACCGCCAGGAACAGAATCAGCGACCAGGTGTAGAGATGCAGGCCGAGGAACGGCGCGCCATACGCGGCAGCGCCTGGCGCGACATGCAGCAGTGTCTGGTAGCCTGACGTGGCGACGCCGAACAGGGCACCGAGAAGGACGAGGCCGTAATGCAGCGGCTGGATGCCGAAGCGCAGGTTGAGCACGAACCCGAAGCCGCACAGCACGAACGCGGCGCGCTGGAGGTTACAGAGCGGACAGGGCGGTTCCTTCAGTCCGAACTGCAGGCCAAAGGCGACCATCAGGATCATTGCAACGCCGGCCGCACCGGCGGCATTGCCAAGGCGAATGAGCGGTCCCATGACAGCGCCCCTAGAACGACAGCTCGATAGAGCTGGTCATGTGGTGGTCGAGCCACAGGACAGCCGCGATGAAACTGGCGCCGAACAGGCCGATCGCCGTCCCGCGAAGGCCGGCAACGGCCGCCATCGACGCGATGCCAAGCGCCAGAAATATCAGACCCGTCATGGTTGCCTCCGCTGTCGCTAGAATTCGATCGAATGCAGAACCTGAAGCCGCTTCAGGTTCAATAATCCCACTCCATCTTGACCCCGACCCGGCCCTGGGAGTCGGCGCCGACATCGCCTTCGATCTTGGTGTGCTTGAACACTTCGATCTCGACCACGCCGCGGCTGGACGTGGCGCTCGCCCCCTGCTTGGCGCCAACATAGATGCCGGGGGCGACATAGCGGCCGGCGTCGATCGTCGTTTCGCCGGCGTTCTGGCCCGACGAATCGATCGAAAGCCGGTCGAGGCCGAGGTCACTGCGCACCCTTCCCAGCACTCCGGCTCCCGGCGACTGATGGCCGGTGAGTTCAGCCAGCGACTGGGCAGCCTGGATGAGTTCGAAGGGGCTGAGGTTGGCCGATGTCTTGCCGAACAGCAGCAGCGCCATCACCTCGCTTTGCGGCAGGGCCGGACTGGAGCTGAGCTCGATTTTCGGGGTGCGCGGCGTGCCGGTGATCGTAATCTCGATGGCGGTCGAACCGACCGATGTCGTGGCCTGGAAATCGAGCAGCGGGTCGATGGCATTGGCGTCAGTCAACGAGACATCGCCACGCGTGAAGGTGAGGCGACGGCCGACCAGGGTGAAATCGCCACGCCGCAGCGACAGGTTGCCGAGAACGATTGGCGCGGCGGCGGTTCCCGTGACCTGGAGCTGCCCACCGACCTCGGCGTCAAGGCCGCGTCCTCGAACGAATATGGCCTGGGGGGCCCGAACCGTGAGCGCGAGGCGGATTGGCACGGCATCCGACGACGGCGTGTCCAACGCCACCGGCACCGCCTCGGTCGGTGGATTGGGAACACCGGGGACATTGATCTCGCGTACCGCGATCGTGGGGAAGCTGGCTGGCGTCGGCGCGTCGATGCGGATGTCGGCCCGGTCAACGGTGATCGGACCCGAAACGTCGAGGCCCGCCGTGGTCGAACCCGCGATGGAGATGTCGCTGGAGACGGTTGCGATCAAGTCGGGGCGGTTGACCAGCAGGGCCCGGCGGGCGGCAACACGCAGGTCGAGCGGAAATCCTTGGGTAGGATCGAGACGCACGCTGCCGCTCGCCGTCAACATGCCGGCGTGCGCAGTCTGGAAACTGAGTTGCCGAAGCTGCAGCGTGTCGCCCTGCAAGGTCAGTGCCGCCTTGCCGCCGGTGAGCCTCAGGCCGAGCGCCGGCACGGTAAGGGCCGCGCCGTCCAGCGCAATGGTTCCAGAGCCCGTGACCGTCGAACCCGCGACATCGAGCGTGACACTGGGGCGCAACACGCCAGTGACGTTGCGAATCTCGTTACCGATCAAGGGCGAGAAAGGCGCGATTTCGATGGCGCCCGTAATGCTGGCTGTCGCCGACACGGGCGCGTCGGCCGCCGGGAGGCTCGCCTTGCCCTTGAGGATGACCCTGGTCGCACGACCGGCCGTCAACCGGGCATCGATCGCCGCCTGACGGTCAACAAGGGAAGCCGACCCTTGAAGTGCCAGCGACGGCAGCAGGACGGCGTCGGCACGACGCAACCGGAGGCCGGACGCGTTGTAGGTAGCATCGATGCGCGGGTTGCTCGTCGCGCCGCGCACGCGCAGCTTGGCCTGCAGCGTTCCCTCGAATTCGTTCCCCGGCGCCACAACCTCAAGAAGAGAAAGCGGCAGGGCGGCGACGTCGACGGTGAGGTCGCTGGTCGCCGGATCGAGGACGCCGCTTACCGTCACCCGTCCACTGCCGACCCGGAGGGCGACGGTCTTGGTCTCCACGCGCGCGCCGCTCACGCGCAGCTGCGCCGGTGCGGCGAGCGTCATCGCGAGGCCGCCATGGCGCCCCTCCAGACGCGATAGGTCGATCCGGACCTCCCCGCCTGCCAGATCCACTTTGGCGGCCACCGCGGCGTTGCTGATAGAACCCGAGGCCTGCATCGCGACATCCGCCTTGTCGCGATTGCCCTTCAACGTGCCCGTGAAGCGCACGATATCGGCGAGGCCGGCGAGCCGATCGCCTGAAATCGTGGCCTCGGTGGCGGCCATGCCAAGGGGATCGTCCACCACCGCGTCGATTTTCAGTGTGCCGACGGCGAATCCGTCGCCTTTGAGGTCGGTTCCGCGCAGCTTGGTGTGAACGCGGCCGGCCGCGGAATTGGAATCGGTCGTTATTTCGAGGTCGAGCGCTCCGGACAGGTCGGCACCGATTAAAGACGCAAAATCGCGGAGCTGAGACAGTTTCAACTCGGCCTTGCCCGTGGCGCCCTGGGTAGTGACGGTAAAGCCGGCAACATCAAGCGTCGCACTTGCCCAATGCCCTTCGAGGACGGGAACGGCGACTTCGCCGTCACCGTTGCGCGTATAGCGGCCGGAAAGCGTGAGCGGGTGTCCGGCCAGATCGCCCTCGGCACGCACGCTGCCGCTTACATCGGCACCTTCGATTGTCGTCTCAACGACAGCGGAGAGCTTGCGAGAGCGAATATCGAGACGCCCGAGGTCGCTGAGGTCAGCGGCGACACGAATGTCGACGCGACCCGACCGCCGGACCGCCTTGCCCGACAGCGTCGCGCCGCCGGTAACTTCCACCCCGAGAACGCCAAGTTGGGGCACTTTGAGGGAGAGTTCGATCTCGCCCTCTTCGTTTCGCCCACGACCCTCGGCTTCAAGCGACAGGCCTTCGCCTGTGACTTTGATGGCGCTGAGTTGCCAGTCTTCGCCACGCCGCAGGATCGCTCTGCCGCTCAACGCCACCGCCGGACCGAGCAGGCCGTGCGGCAGGTCGGGCACGCCGAGGTCCTCGAGCGCTCCCTGCCAATCCAGCCGCACGATCCCTGCCCGGCGCTGCGCCGAAAGATCCAGCCGACCACGACCGCTCAAGGGTCTACCGGCAAGCGTCGAGAACGTCCCGAGGTCCGGCAAGGCGATGGCCACCTTGCCTTCACCATCGTCACCGGAAGAGGACACCTTGCCCACCGCATTGATCGACACCAGGGGCGTCTCAATGTCGAATGCCTCGACGGTGATCTGGTCGCGCTGCACGAGTACGCGCGCGGTCGCGTCGAGCGAAACCGGCCCGGGCACGCGATCACCCAGGCCGGGAATGGCAATCTCGCGCGCCGCAAGCTTGCTGGTAAGCCGGAGAGACCGAACCTCGCCTTCGGCGCGCACATCCAGGCGCAGATCGCGCCATGTGACGCCGCCCAGCAGGTCGGCGAAGGCGCCTGCTTGTGCGGCATCGACCGTTGCTGTCGCATCGACTTTACCACTCACCAACTCGTATCGGCCGGATGCAATCAGCTCGGCCGGCCCAAGATCGAGCTTGATCGTACGCACGACCAGGCTCGAGTCGTTCAGGATCGCATCACCGACGAGCGAGATGGGGCCGCGCAATACGCGCGCCAGAGGCCCATCCGGGAGGCCAGGAGCCGCCGCCGTGAGACGAGCGGTGATCGCGGTATCCTTGCCATCGCGATGCCAGCGGGCATCGCCGTTCGCCGTCACGGCATCGCCAGCCGCGACCGTGAGGTCGACCGAGCCATCCGCCGCGTCACCCTTGGCCACAAGGCGCGCAGACACGCGCTCCAGATCCGGTCGGCCGAGCGCCGCCGCGATCACACCGCCGTGCGTGGTCTCGTCGATGGAGACCTCGCCATCCACGGTGCGCCGGGCGAGATCGAACCGGACGTCCGCCTTGATCTCGCCCGCCGGACCATCGGTGCGGCTGGCCGTGAGACGCAACCGGCTCTCGGCACCGCTGACTGAGAGCAGCGCATTGCCGCGCACGGTCCACTGGGAGGCCACACCGCCACCGACCGCCGCACCAAGATGAAGATCGGCAATCGACATGTCGCCAAGAGCAATTCCCAGCGGCAAGGAGAATCCGCCGTCGGAAGCCGCGACTGGTGCCTTGGTCGGCTCGGGCGACCGCGACACTTCCAGGCGGCGCGCCGCCGCTGTTTCGACGCGCAGCCGTCCCTCGAACAACGATGCGAAGGACCAGCGGACCCGTGCATCCTCGACGCGCAGCCATACGCCTCGTTCGTCCGCCACCTCGACGCGCTCCAGCCGCAAGTCGGTTGGAAAGAAGCCGGAGAGTCCCGACAATTCCACTCGACTCTCGCCTGTCGACGCCAGGGCCGACACTGTTTCCGCCAACCATCGTTGCCCCGGCACGGTCTGAAGGGCCGCAAACAAGAGCAGGCCGGCACCGACTATGGTGCCCGCCACTCCCGCCGTGATCGTGCGCCACCGCATCAGAACGCCTGCCCCAGGCTGACGTAGAGGCCGAACGGGGGATCGATGTCCCGGCGATTGACCGGAAAGCCTACGTCGAGCCGGACAGGACCGAAGACGGTGTAGTAGCGCAGCCCCCCGCCGGCACCGACGCGCGGCGGCAATGCCGCGAAGTCGGGCACGATACCGGGATAGGAACTGCCGACGTCGACGAAGCCAACGACACCGAACGACTTGCCGATCCTCTGGCGAAACTCGACGCTGCCGTCGACGAGGCTCGCGCCTCCCAGGGGGTTATTGTAGGCGTTGAGCGGGCCGGCAGTCTGATAGACGAAGCCACGCACCGAACCCCCGCCACCGGCATAAAAAAGCTTGTCAGGCGGGATGGCGTTGGCGTCGGCTCCCGGGATTGTTCCCAGCGCCGCGCGTAGCGCAAGCACGCTGCGGCCCTCGCCATCGATGTCGAGATAGGTACTGGCGGTGAGTTGGAGGATGGTGAAGAAATCACCTGGGCTGCTGGCGTCGGCGTACGGTGCGACCCCAAGCGACCCGCGATATCCGCGTGTCGGGTTCGTTTCGCTGTTGGCCTTGTTGAGGTTAGCCGTAAGCGGCAGCCCCAGGATCTGGTAGACTTGCGATACTCCATAGCGGTCGATCTCCGCATATTCGGCATTCAGCCCTGCGGTCACGCGCCACGCTGGAGAAATCACGCGGTCGAGCCCAACTCCCAGGATGATCGCCTTGCGACGATAGGCCGGGAGCACATCACGAACGGCCTCGGCTTTTGCCGTCGCGTCCTGGCGGGCCAGCCACCAGTCGGGCTTGCGGAAGGCCGCCCGGAAGCCATAGCCGATGTTGTTGAGCGCAAGGGTCTGGTCGACGTTGTTGACCTCCGCCGACAACCGCAGGCTTTCGGCGTTCCCAAAAAGGTTGCGATGCAGCCAGTACCCGTTCACGGCAACGCCGAGCTGCGTCTCGTAGCTGATGCCAAAGCCTACCGACCGCTGCGCGCGATCCTGGAGCTCGACGAGAACGGGCAGCTCGCCCTTTGCGTCGAGCGCCGTCGCCGGCTTGATCCGTATCGTGCTGAAGATGCCAAGCGACGTCAGCCGGTCACGCAGCTCGGTAATCTTGTCGGGAGCATACGGCTGACCCTCGGCAAACGGCACACGACGCTGCAAAAAAGTGGTGTTGACCTTTTCGGTGCCCGTAAAGCTGACTGGCCCCATCTTCGCAGTAGGGCCTGCCTCGACGACGTAGGTAACGTCGACTTCGCGCGTCGCATGATCGACGATGACTTCCCTGCGCTCTGGTGCCGCCAGCGCATAGCCCTGCCGACGCAGTTGCGCGATGATGTCGCTTTCAGCCGAGAGAATGGCTTCGGCGGCGGCGGGATCACCGGTAGCAAGACCAAGCTGACTTCGATCGATCGTCGGCAGACCAGTCGTTGGCGCCGGGCTTTCGATGGTAACGTCGGCGATCCGGTATTGCGGGCCGGTATCCACATCGAACTTGAACCTGACGGCATCCGCCTCGGGTTTCGCTTCGATGGCGTCGAGTGCGGCCGCTTCCGCGATCGGATGATTGCTGACGGTTGCCGTTACGCGCGCATCGTAGAAGCCGCGCGATCGCAGCGCCGCCGCGACCTGCGCTTCTCGGGCCTGTGCGCCTTGCAGGATCGACAAGCCGTCGCCGGACAAGGGTTGATCCTTCTCCAAAGTTTGGACAAGCGTCTTCAGCTCGTCGCCCATGCGTTCATCGCCGGTGACAACGAGGTCGACTTCCGCCGTGCGCGCCTGCGCAACGCTCACCGCGAGCAGACCCACAGCGATCGCAATCGTCAGGCGGCAAAGCCGCGATGATCCGGTCCGCCGCTGCACGATACTTCCTGTTAGCCCGCCGAAGATGGCAACACTATGAATTTCGGGCAATGGAATACGACCTGGCGTCGATCCATGAAATCCTACCGGTGGCCGAACACGTCGCGCCAGCCGCGCGCAGCGCCGAGCGTGGAGGCATTGTAAACACCGCGCGCCACGGCGCGCGCAAGGCAGTCGGCGGCGAGGGTCCCCAGTTCCGCAAGTGCGAACGGGTCGACGCCGAGGTCTCGCTTGCCGGTAGCGATGGCAAACACGGTGTCGCCATCCTGCGGCGTATGCACCGGCCTGATCGCGCGCGCTAGGCCGTCCTGCGCCATCACAGCCAGTCGTTTGGCCGAGGCCTTGTCGAGCGTGGCGTTGGTCGCCACTACGGCGATGGTGGTGTTGCCACGTGGGTCGCCGCGCGCGGCATCAGCGGGATCGTGGCCGAGATCGGCACGGCTGTGCGACACCGGCAGGCCGAGACCGTGCGCCGGTGGCGGCAGGCCGCCGAACTCGCCGTTCTGCTCCAGCGCCCAGGCCCAGAACTGCGGCATGTCACCCATCGTGGTGTAGCCGCGGGCATTGACCGCCACGAGTGCGCCGACCTGGATTCCCGTCGCCGGATCGACCGCCGAGGCGCTGCCCAGGCCGCCCTTCAGATTGCCCGCCTTGGCACCCAACCCTGCCCCGGCATTGCCGAGCGCAAAGTCGTGGCTGGCGCGGCCAGCAGCTTCGTAGGCGAGTTCACGATAGGGCGGCCAGTCCCAGGTCTTGTTCCCGCTGTTCAGCAGATCGAACAGGATGGCGGTGGGCACGATCGGCACGATGGCATCGGCAATGGCGACACCGCGGCCACGCTCTTTCAGCCAGCGCATGACACCATCGGCCGCAGACAACCCGAACGCCGATCCTCCGGAGAGGCAAACGGCGTCGATGCGATCAACCCGGCATGCAGGGTCGAGGAGATCAGTGTCGCGCGTGCCCGGCGCACCGCCGCGCACATCGCCTGAAGCCATCGACGGACTCTCGCACAGAATGACACTGACTCCGGAACGAAGCGCCTGGTCCTGGGCGTTGCCGACCAGAACACCATCGACGTCGGTGATGAGGTTGCGTGGCCCGACCTTGAGCATGATCAGTCGATCTGAAGGGTCATCGCCTTGAGGTAGGCGGTCTCAGGTAGGCCGGGATGCACCGGATGATCCAGTGCTGCGCCGGCGCTGCGCAGGATGCGCGCGCCCTTGCCAGCATCGCGCAGGCCGCGCCGCACCTGTTCGGCAAACAGCGGCGGTTCGACCAGATGCGAGCACGAGGCCACGAACAGGAAGCCGCCAGGAGCAACCAGAGGAGCCGCCAACCGCACCATCTTGCGATAGCCCTGCACGCCCACCTTGACGTCCTTGCGGCTCTTCACGAAGGCCGGCGGGTCGCAGATCACGACATCGAAATTTCGGCCGTCGGGTCCAAGCTTTTCCAGGGTCTCGAAGACCTCGCCCTTTCGGAAGGTCACGACATCGCCGACGCCGTTCAATTCGGCAGCCTTGGTGGCGGAGTCGAGCGCGGGTTGGGAGCGATCGAGGCACATCACCGACTTGGCGCCGTGCTTGGCCGCCAGCACGCCAAACCCGCCGCTGTAGCAATAGGCATCGAGCACGCGGGCGTCCTTGGCAAAGCGCGCCATGAAGCGGCGGTTGTCACGCTGGTCGAAGAACCAGCCGGTCTTCTGACCGCCCGAGAGATCAGCCACGAACCGTGCGTCGTTCTCGATCAGCTCGATCGGCCCGGCGAGTTCGCCCTTGGCAATCGTGGTCTCGCGCTTCAGGCCTTCGAGTTCGCGGACCGGCGAATCGTTCTTGAGTACGATGACGCGCGGCGACAGCTCGGCTTCGATGGCCTCGAGCAGGACAGGCGTCAGATGTTCCATGCCGATCGAATTGACCTGCATGACGACCGCATCGCCGAAGCGGTCGATGATCACGCCCGGCAGGCCGTCGGCCTCGGCATGGATCAGGCGATAGTAGGGAACGCCGACCAGCCGATCGCGGAGTGCCATGGCATTGGCCAGCCGCCGTCCGAAAAACAGGGCATCGATGACCGCCTCAGGATTCGAGGTCAGCAGGCGCGCGGCAATCAGCGAATGCGGATTGAAGGTGGCGACGCCCAACGCCTCGCCGCCCGGCGTACGCAGGATCACCAGCGAACCCGGCGGCAGCGCCTTGGTCTCGGGATCCATCAGAATTTCGTTGGAGAAGGCCCAGGGATGGCCCGACCGCACGCGGCGGTCCTCGCCGGCGCGCAGCAGGACACTCGGCAGTTTCTTCGCGGCCACTCTATTCTCCCCGGGCGGCACCGTCGCGACGGGGATCGGCACCGCCTTCCCAACCGTCGCCCACCCGGCGAATGCCGGCGAGGCCACCCTCATGCACGCGGACTTGTACTTGATGGCCCAAGGCGCGCAAGCCACCCGCCAGCCCGGTCAGCGGCGTGTCCGCCTCCAACTCCGTCGGCCCGTTGGCATTGATCACGCGTGGCAGCGCGATGGCTGCAGAAACCGTCAGATTCCAGTCGAGCATGCCGATCAGCGCCTGCAGCGTGTCGCCGATGATGCGTGACCCACCCGCCGAACCCACGGCCGCCACCAACCTCCTGTCACGGTCGAGGACCAGCGTCGGCGACATCGACGAGCGTGGCCGTTTGCCCGGTTCGACCCGGTTGGCGACTTGCTTGCCATCCACCTCGGGCCGCGGTGAAAAATCGGTGAGTTCGTTATTCAGAAGAAAACCACGCACCATGATCTGGGCGCCGAACGGGGCCTCGATGGTGGTGGTGAAGCTAACGGCATTGCCCCAGCGATCGACGATGCTCATATGGCTGGTGCCGCGCTCGACATAGCCCGGCGGCACGCCGGGGCCGATCCTGCCCATGCTGCGATCCAGCGACATCAGCTTGCGACGCTCGGCAAGGTAAGCCGTGGACAGCAGCCCCGCCGTCGGCACATTCACGAAAGCGGGATCGGCCACGTAGCGGTCGCGGTCGGCGAAGGCGAGCCGGCTCGCCTCGGCGATGAGGTGGACCGACCGCAGGTCGTTGGGTCTGTCGCGCCAGATCTCGAAGGGTTCGAGCAGCGCCAGCACCTGCAGGATCGCGATGCCGCCCGATGAAGGTGGCGGCATACCGCAGACGATCCAGAGACGATAAGGCCCGCACACCGGCTCGCGCTTGATCGGACGATAGCCGGCCAGGTCAGCGAGCGAGAGGGTGCCGGGACGGACGTGTTTTCGCACACGATCCACCATCTCATCGGCAATGGCGCCTCGATAGAAAGCACGCACGCCATCGTCGGCGATCAGACGCATCGTATCGGCAAGATCACGATTGACGATCCAGTCGCCTGCCTTCCGGGGCGACCCATCGGCATTGAAATATATCGCGCGGATGCCCGGTTCTTTGTCGAGCCCCGGCAGCCTGCCAAGCCAGGCAGCGAGCCGCGGCGGCGTGGCAAAGCCGTCGCCGGCGGCCACGATCGCCGGCTCGAACAGTGTGCTCCAGGCAAGCTTGCCGTGTTCTTTGTGGGCGAGTTCTAGAACTGCCAGCAAGCCCGGTACGCCGACGGAAATGCCGGAGGCGACGGCTTCACGAAAGCCGAGCGGCGTGCCGTCGCGATCGAGAAACATCTCTGGATTGGCACCGGCGGGAGCGGTCTCGCGGCCGTCATAGACGGCGATGGCCTGAGTCGCATTGTCGTAGTGCAGCAGGAAGCCGCCGCCGCCGATGCCCGAGGCGTGAGGCTCGACGACGCCCAGCACCATCTGGACAGCGATCGCCGCATCGACGGCCGAGCCGCCGCGCCGAAGCGTCTCCAGGCCGGCCTCGACAGCCAGGGGATGGGCTGCCGCCACCATCGCCTGCGGCGCGGCCAGGCCGGGCTGCACCCGGCAAACCGCCAGCAAGCCCACCAATGCCGCAAGCAGGCGGCCGATCCTCATGCGCGGCGTGCCACGATGAATAGGCGCCGGAACGGAAACAGGGTGATGCCGTCGGCGCGCGTCGGATAGGCCTTGGCGACCAGCGCGGCATAGGTCTCGTAGAACTGCGTCCGCTCCGGCTCCTGCAGCAGGTCGAGGAACGGCCGCAGCCCCGTGCCGGCAGTGTACTGCGCCACCGGATCCTTGCCGGTGAGCGGCTGCTGATAGATCGTCTCCCAGACTTCGAGATCGGAGCAGAGAGGCTTCAAGGCTTCATAGTAGTGCCCGGGATCGAGTACCGGACGGATCGTGCGCACCCCCGCGAGCTTGTCACGCCATGGCCCTGCCTCGGCGGCGGTGCGCATCAGCGCGTGCGACGGCGCCTCATGATTTCGCGGCATCTGGATCGCGAGTTGACCGCCCGACGGCAGCAACTTCACCAGCCCGGGGAACATGTCGATATGTCCGTCGAGCCAATGGTAGGCGGCATTGCTGTAAAGAATGCCAGCGGGCTTGCCCGGCTCGAAGTGCGCGAGATCGCCCTTGGCAAAAACGACGCGGCTGTCGACCGTCTGGGTGCGCGCCTTGGCCAGCATCTCCTCCGAGGAATCGATGCCGACGATCTCGGCCGACGGGAACCGCTCGGCAAGTATGCGCGAGATGTTGCCGGCGCCGCAGCCGAGATCGTAGATCGCGTGGCCCGGCCGCGCGCCGTTCGCCGGATCGAGACGGCCCATCAGGTCGAGTGCCGGCCGCACGCGATGATCGGCGAACTTCAGATAGAGATTGGCGTCCCACGTGGTGGACTTCCCGTCGCTCACGGTCACTTCTCCTCGAACGCGGGGTCGATGGGAACACGATAGCCCGACGCCAGCTTGTTGCCTTTCTGGGCGGCGAGAACGACCGCCATGAACTCCTGGTACATCTCCTCGTTCATGCCCTTCCGGCGCGCCATGTAGCCGTGCGAATTGATGCAGTAGTCGCACTGGTTGGTGATGCTGACGGCCAGGTAGATCAACTCCTTGGTCAGCCCGTCGAGCTTGCCCGGCGCCATCGCCACCTTCATCTCGGCGGCAAAATTCTCCATGACATCGGGGTGGCGAGCGAGTGCCTTCCAGACGTTGTTGATATCGGCCGGATCGGCGCCGCGCGCCTTGGCGATGCCGTCGACGACGGCCTTTGCCCGCTGATTCATGTCCTTGTATTCGGTCAATCTGGTCATCGCTCGCTTCCACAAAATGATAGGGGCCGGCTCAGCGCCGGCCCCATCATGGCGCTTCCCGCGCGATTGTCAGTACATATGCTGGCCGCCATTGATCGACAGTGTCGAGCCGGTGATGAAACCGGCGTCGTCGGCGATCAGGAACATCACGCCGCGCCCGATCTCCTCGGCCTTGCCCAGACGCCCGACCGGGATCTTGGCGACGATTTTCTCCAGCACGTTGGCCGGCACCGCCGAGACCATGTCGGTATCGGTGTAACCCGGCGCGATGGCGTTCACGGTGATGCCCTTGGACGCGCCTTCCTGCGCCAGCGCCTTGGTGAAACCGTGGATACCCGACTTGGCAGCGGCGTAGTTCACCTGGCCGTACTGACCGCCCTGGCCGTTGATCGAGCCGATATTGACGACACGGCCGAAACCGCGGGCGTTCATGCCCTCCCACACGGCCTTGCACATGTTGAAACACGAGCCGAGGTTGGTGTCGATGACGGCATCCCACATGTCGCGCGTGAGCCGCCGCATGGTCGAGTCACGGGTGATGCCGGCGTTGTTCACCAGAATCTCGACCGGCCCGAGATCCTTCTCGATCTGGGTCACGGCGGCCTGGCAGGCTGCGACATCGCCGACGTCGAATTTGTAGACGCCGATGCCGGTCTCGGCCTTGAATTTCTGGGCGGCGGCGTCGTTGCCAGCATAGGTGGCGGCAACCTTGTAGCCCTTGTCCTTCAACATGCGCGAGATGGCGCCGCCAATGCCGCGCGTTCCGCCCGTCACGATTGCAACTCTTTGAGCCACTTTTTCCTCCCTGGTCGTGCCACCGCCGCACTCTAGCGGGTTCCGCCGGAATTCGCAGCCGGTGCCGGATAGAGCGCGACTGCGACCGGTCATAGAACCGCCATCATGAAGCCCTTCACCGCTCTGTTCGGCGCCGCCGCCGGAACCCACGCCGCCGACCAACTGGCGCTCGCCACCCTGCCGCTGACCGCGACACTGGTTCTTGACGCCGGACCTGACGTGCTCGGCGTGCTGGTCGCGGCCCAAAGTGCTGCCTGGCTGCTGGTCTCCCTTCCCGCCGGCGCCTGGGTCGACCGCATGCCGCGCCGCACCTTGTTGATCGCCGCGCTCGCGCTCGGTTTGCTGGCGTCGGTAGTAGCTGTCGCTGCCGCGGCAGCCGGCGCGGCGAGCCTGCTCGGTATTGCCGCCTTCCTCGGTGCCTCGGGCACCGTGGTCTATGTGCTGACCTCGGTATCGCTGCTGCCAAGCCTCGTCCCAGCGGCGGATCTGCCCCGCGCCAATGCCCGCCTCGAGCTGGCGCGCGCCGGCGTCAGTCTGGCAGCACCGTTCGTGGCGGGCCTGCTCGCCCAGTATCTGTCTCCGACTTGGGGCTACGGGCTCGCCGCGCTCGGCGCCGCGCTGGCGCTGGCCTGCGTGCGCGCCTTGCCGCGCGTGCCGGCACCCACGACGGGCAGCGTGCGCCCGTCCTTCGCCGCCGCCATTCGTACCGGCGCCCAATTCGTGATCCATCATGAGCTGCTGCGGGGCATCAGCCTCTGCGCGATATTCTGGAATTTTGCCTTCTTCGCCCTGCTCACGATCTGGGCGCCGCTGGCGTTGGGACCGCTCGGCCTCGATCCTGCACAGATGGGCTTCGCCCAGTCCGGCTACGGTGCCGGCCTGATCCTGGGCGCGCTGGCGGCACCGGTCGCCTCGCGGCGCCTGCCGCCGCTCGCGACCCTGATCTTCGGACCTGCCGTATCGGTACTGGCCGGCGGGCTGTTTCTCGCCGCACCCTCGGGACACGGCTTTGGCCTTGCCGCCGCCGGCTTCTTCCTCGTGGGCTTCGGCCCGATGCTCTGGCTGATCTGCCAGACGACGGTGCGCCAGCTCGTGACGCCGTTGCCCCTGATGGGCCGGGTCAACGCCACGGTGCAGACGGCAATCTACGGCGTGCGGCCGCTCGGCGCCCTGGCCGGCGGCTTCGTCGCGGCCCAGGCAGGCTTGCCCGGCGCGCTCGTGCTGGTCACGGTCGCCTTTGCCCTGTCGGCCCTGGCAATCGTGCTGTCGCCGCTGGCGCGGCTGCAGGCAATGCCGGCCCCGGCGACTCCGTGAAGGCCGTCTTGACCGGGTGATTCGTGGCACAGCTCGTTGTGCCGTGCGCTGTTCCTCAACTTGTGCCAGAAGTACTGGTCAAGTGCTTGATTAAACGAGGAAATCGCCCTCCGACGAACTGTGCCACCGACGCCCGTCGATGGACGGGATGAGTGTCCGGATAATGGGCCATCGCGGTGGACGCAAAAGCACCATAAAAATGCCCGGCGGATCTCGTGGCCGGGCGTCTCCCATTGTGACGAAAAAGCTAGCAAAAACCTGCTGAAGTTGCAATTCCGTGCAGACCGCTTGACCCGCGGGCGCAGCCGTCGGATTTTGCCGGTGGAGGTCGTCCCATGAACAAGTTGCTGGTTGCCCTTGCC
>CALDNT010000290.1 GCA_937915145.1 uncultured Reyranella sp. | reverse complement strand
CCGGCCCCAACGTCCGCGAGCCGCAGAACCGCCGCGTCGAGATCGTCATCCAGTAAGACGGTCCGAAGTTCGGTCTTCGCTTGAAGTCTCTAGGGGCGGCCGGGTAAATCCCGGCCGTTTCCTTTTTGGGCCCCTCGTTATTCGCGAGAGGCAGGCGCTTTTCGGGTTGGCGGGGGCGGAAGCGGCCTCTATATCCGGGCGCAGGAGAATGCATTCATGTCGCAAGTGTTGATGCCCAAGGCGACCGCCGTATGGCTGGTCGAAAATACGACCCTGACGTTCGACCAGATCTCGGCTTTCACCGGCCTGCATCCGCTCGAGGTCCAGGCGATCGCCGACGGCGAGGTGGCGGGCGGCATGACCGGGTTCGACCCGACAACCAACGGTCAGCTCACCAAGGAAGAGATCAAGCGCGTCGAGGCCGACCCGGCGGCGGCGCTGAAGCTCACGCCGCGCGATGTGCCGATGCCGGTCGCGCGCTCGAAGGGGCCGCGCTATACGCCGGTCGCCAAGCGCCAGGACCGGCCCGACGCCATCGCCTGGCTATTGAAGATCCATCCGGAATTGCAGGACTCGCAAGTTGCCAAGCTGGTCGGGTCGACCAAGAGCACTGTCCAGTCGGTGCGCGACCGGTCGCACTGGAACATGCAGAACGTACGGCCGCGAGATCCGGTGACGCTGGGGCTATGCATGCTGAAAGACCTCAACGACGCCGTCGACAAGGCGCGCCGTAAGGCGGCCCGGGAAGACGCTGCCAAGAAGAAGCTGCAAGCCAAGGCGGCCGGTACCGCGGAAGCGGCCAACGCCGAGTCCGTCGATCCAGCCGAAGCCGAGCAGCCCGATGCGGGCGAACCGCTGAAAGACTGACGCCTCCGCCAACTTCGTTCTCGCCATTTCGGGCGAAGGTCGGCAGACTGCCCTCCGGGTAGAACGGCGCCGCAAGTGCGCCGGCCGATTTGCTGGAGGAGGAGACGTCGACATGGCCAGACTGACTGGAGCGCTCGCCACCGTGAGCGCCGCACTGATAGTTGCATTCACTGGTGCCGCGCTCGCGCAGGACAAGCCGGTCGAGCTCCGCTACACGACGGGTGCGCCACCGAAGACGCCGTGGGTGATGCAGCTCGATCGTTTCGCCAAGGACGTCGACGAGCAGAGCATGGGCAAGATGAAGATCAACTCCTTCATCAACGCCCAGCTCGGCAACGAGCAGGACACGATGCAGCAGGTGGCGCGCGGCCGCATCGACATGGGCGGCTTCTCGGTCGCCGCCGCGGCCGCCCTGGTGCCGGAGCTGTCGCTGACCAGCCTGCCGTTCTACTTCGACAGCGCCAAGCAACAGGACTGTGTCTACGACAACTATCTCATCCCCTACACGACCAATGCACTGGCCCAGAAGGGCGTGGTGTTCCTCGGCTGGACGCATGTCGGCTCGGGCAACATCGTCGGCAAGAAGCCGTACAAGTCGCCGACCGACGTCAAGGGCCTGAAGGCGCGCTCGGCGCCGACCAAGACGGGAGCGGCATTCTGGGTAGCGCTCGGTGCCAATCCCAATCCGCTGGGGATCACCGAGTGGGCCTCGGCGCATCAGACCGGCCTGGTCGACGTATCCGACGCGCCCGTCACCTATTACGTGCCGTCCGGCTTGGGCAAGATTGCGCCGGTGTACACGCGTACCAATCATGTCGATTCAGGCGGCATCGTCGTGATGTCCAAGGTGGTCTACGACAAGCTCAGCGCCGACCAGCGCAATGCCCTGCAGGCGGCGGTCGGGAAGCGCACGGCCGCCCAGCTCCGCGCCGAGATCCGCGGCTTCGAGGAGAAGATCCTCGAACTGCACCTCAAGAACGGAGGCGAGATCGTCACCCTGACGCCCGAGGAACGGGCGAAGTGGCAAAAGGCGCTCGAGCCGGCGTGGCCGCAGATCGTCAAGGCCGTGGGCGGTAACGCCGAAGCCTTCTTCAATCTGATGGAAGATGCCAAGAAGAAGTGCGGCGCCTGATTTCCGGCGCGTCCTTTATCGAACCTGATCCAATTGCCGGCGCACACTGCATGCGCCGGCCTCGCATCCCCCTCGATCTTCGACATCCATGAACCAAGCGCCCGCAACCGGGGCTGAACCTGGACCATCGACAGTGCCGCCGTGGATTTCCCGCGCGTTGACGGCGTGGCACAGGATCGAATGCTGGGTCGCGGTCGTCTGTTTCGCCTTCATCGCCCTGATCATGGTGGTCGACGTATTCGGCCGCGAGATACTCGGCCCGACACTGGCGGCACTCGACATCGATATTGGCCCGACCGGGATCTTCGCCGCCCAGCGCTTCGCCATGATCGCGCTGATCGTCGGCAGCTTCATGGGCGTGGGTATCGCCACAGCGACCGGTAGCCATCTGGTCCCGCGTGTGGCGTTCGGCTGGGTGCCGTCGCATTGGGGGCCGGCCCTCGACCGCATTGCCGACGTGATCACCGGCGTGTTTCTGCTGGGTTTCACGTGGTTCGGCGTCGTCTTTGTGATCTCGACGGCGGAGACCCAGCTTCGCATGCCGGTGCTCGATTGGCTGGTGTGGCCAGTGCAGTCGGCGATCCCGCTCGGCTTTCTGTCTGCGGGGCTGCGCTACTTCGTTTACGCCGCCTGGCCTGCGATTCGCCCGAGCCCGCCGGAGTTCCAGGAATGAACGGCCTGCTGCTCGGCGGACTGGTCGTCCTGTTGCTCGTCCTGCGCCAGCCGTTGATCGTCGTGCTGCTGGCGGTCGCCGCCTACATCCACATGGTCTGGGGGCGCGGCCAACTCGACTACATCGTCGAGGACATGTGGGTCGGCATCGACAAGGAACTCATCCTGTCGATTCCGCTCTTCATCCTGTGCGGCAATGTCATGACGCGCGGCTCGATTGCCAAGCGCCTCGTCGACATGCTGCAGGCTGTCACCCGGCCGCTACCCGGTGGCCTCGCCGTTGCCTGCGTGCTGTCCTGTGCGGTGTTCGCCGCGATCTCGGGCTCGTCGATCGTCACCATGCTGGCGGTCGGCTCGGTACTCTATCCGGCGATGCGCAATGCGGGCTACGACAACAAGTTCACGTTGGGTGCCATCATGTCGGGCGGCACGCTCGGCATCATCATCCCGCCGTCGATACCGATGATCATCTACGGCCTTGTCACCGAGACATCGATCGTCGATCTGTTCCTCGCCGGCTTTGGCCCCGGCATCCTTCTGACCTTGCTCCTCTCGGGCTACGCGGTGTGGATGAACCGCCACCGGCCGCGGGAGGCGCTGGACTTCCATGAATGCAAGACCGCCTTCGGCCGCGGCATCTGGGCGGCACTGATGCCGGTCATCCTGCTGGGCGGCATCTACAGCGGCTGGTTCACCGCCACCGAGGCCGCCGCCGTGGCGCTCGCCTACGCCATGGTGATCGAAGTCTTCGTCCACAGGGAACTGAAGCTGCGCGACTTCTACGCCGTCGTACTCGATGCCTCCAAGCTCGGAGGTTCGTTGTTTCCGGTGCTGGCGGTGGCACTCAGCCTCAACATCATCATGATCGAACACCGCATTCCGCAAGGCATGGTCGCCCTCATGCAGGGCTACATCGACAGTCCGCTGGTCTTCATCCTGCTGATCAACGCGCTGCTGCTGATCGTCGGCTGCCTGATGACCACGGGCGAGGCGATCCTGGTGCTCGGGCCGCTGCTGGCACCGGTTGCCGCTGCCTACGGTTTCGACAAGGTGCTGTTCGGCGTCATCATGATCCTGAACCTGGAGATCGGTTACCTGACGCCGCCGGTCGGCTTGAACCTCATCGTCGCCATGAGCGCCTTCAAGCAGAAGTTCGGGCTGCTGTGCCAAGCCGTGCTGCCGTTCATCCTGCTGATGCTGGTCGGCCTCGGCTTGGTGCTCTGGCAGCCCTGGATCGCGATGTACTTCGTGACCGGCAAGTTCTGAAGGCGCAGCGCCCCGTCGGTCACATCGTCAACATCACCTTGCCGACATGCTCGGCGCGCTCCAGTTCGGCGTGCGCCGCCGCCGCTTCGCGAAGCGGGAAGGTCTTGTAGATGATCGGCTTCACCTTGCCGCTTTCCAGAAGCGGCCAGACCTTGTCTTTCAGCCCGCGCGCCATTCGGCCTTTATTTTCGATGCTTTGCGGCCGCATCGTCGATCCGGTGACGGTGAGGCGATTGACCATGATGATGCCGGCGCTGATCGTCGCCACAGGCCCGAGCTGCACTGCGATGATGACGCAGCGGCCATCCTGCTTCAGGAGCAGCAGGTTCTTGGCCAGGTAGTCGCCTGCCACCATGTCGAGCACGACATCGACACCGCCCGAGAGTTTCTTCACTTCGGCCGCCCAGTCATTATCCTTGTAGAGGACGGCATGATCCGCGCCGAGCGCCTTAACGGCGGCGGCTTTCTCGGCGTTGCGCACCGTGGTGAAGACCGTGGCACCGAAGGCCTTTGCAAGCTGGATTGCGGTCGTGCCGATGCCGCTGGCGCCACCATGGATCAGGACCGACTCGCCCGATTTGAGCTGGCCGCGCTCGAAAAGATTGTGCCAGACGGTGAAATAGTTCTCCGGCAGCGCTCCTGCCTGCAGCATGTCGAAGCCTTTCGGCAGCGGCAGGCATTGCGGCACCGGGACGGCGCAGTACTCGGCATAGGAACCGCCCGGCGTCAGGGCGCAGACCGAATCGCCAACCTTCCAGCCTGCCGCATTCGGACCCAGTGCGGCCACCGTACCGGCGGCTTCCAGTCCCGGCAGATCGGAGGCGTCCGGTGGAGGCGCGTAGTTCCCCTGCCGCTGCGCGATATCGGGCCGGTTGATGCCGGTGGTCGCGACCTTGATCAGGATCTCGCCGGCCTTCGGAACCGGCAGCGGCCGCGTCGTCGGCACCAGCACTTCGGGGCCACCCGACTTGGTGATCTCGACACAGGTCATCGTCGCGGGGAGTGCGCTCATGGTCGGCCTTTCGGAGCAATGGGAGCAATGGTAGGTCTCCCTTAGCCGCTTCCGTGGAGCCGCGCCATGGCCTTTGAATCAGACGATCTCGAACCGCTCAAGAAGAAGTCGCAGCCGAGAAATCTCGACCCGATGTCGGTCGAGGAACTTCGCGAATACATCGCGGCCCTCAAGGCTGAGATCGATCGCGTCGAAGACAAGATCAAGGCCAAGCAAAGCCACGCCTCGGCCGCCGCATCGTTTTTCAAGAAGTGAGGGCCTCGTGGCCGAAGCCAAGTTCCTGAAGCCCGACACGCTGGCGCTGCATGCCGGTCAGCATCCCGATCCCGTCACCGGGGCGCGGGCGGTGCCGATTTACCAGACGACCTCGTTCGTCTTTCGCGACGTCGATCACGCCGCCAGCCTGTTCAATCTCGAGGTTGGTGGCCACATCTACAGTCGCATCTCCAATCCCACCGTTGCAGTGTTCGAGGAGCGGGTGGCGGCGCTGGAGGAGGGTTCCGGTGCGCTCGCGACCTCGAGCGGCCAGGCCGCACTTCATATCGCGATTGCGACGCTGATGGGCGCCGGCAACCACATCGTGGCCTCGACCTCGTTGTATGGCGGCACCCGCAACATGCTGGCGCTCACGATGCCGCGGTTTGGCATCGAAACGACTTTCGTCAATCCGCGCGACCATGAGGGTTTCGCCAAGGCGATCCGGCCAGAAACGCGGCTGGTGCTGGGCGAGACGATCGGCAACCCCGGCGGTGAAGTTCTGGATATTCCGGCGATCGCCGCAATCGCCCACGCCGCCAGGATTCCTCTGATGATCGACAATACCTTCGCTTCGCCGATCCTCTGCCGGCCTCTGACACTGGGCGCCGACATTGTCTTTCATTCGGCGACCAAGTTCATCGGCGGCCATGGCGTGGCGATCGGCGGCGTGATCGTCGAGTCCGGTCGCTTCGACTGGGAGGGCTCGGGCAAGTTCCCGACTCTCACCGAGCCTTACGCCGGCTATCACGGGATCGACTTCGCCGAGGAGTTCGGCCCGCATGCCTTCGTCATGCGGGCCCGCACCGAGGGCGTGCGCGACTTCGGCTGCTGCATGGCCCCGCAGACGGCCTTCTATCTGCTGCAGGGACTGGAGACGCTGCCGCTTCGAATAGCCCGTCATGGCGAGAACGCACGCAAGGTGATCGCCTTCCTGAAGACCAATCCCGCGGTCGAACGCATCGCCGTGCCCGAGTTGGCGGAGCATCCCGACCATGCCCTTGCCCGGAAGCTTCTGCCCAAGGGTGCCGGCTCAATATTCAGTTTCGATATCAAGGGCGGTCGCGAGGCCGGCCGGCGGTTCATCGAGCGGCTAAAGCTTTTCTCGCATCTTGCCAATGTCGGCGATGCCAAGTCGCTGGTCATCCATCCCGCTTCGACCACGCATGCCCAGCTCGACGCAGCGGCGCTCGGCGAGGCCGGTATCGGCGAGGGGATGATCCGGCTTTCGGTCGGCCTGGAGGATCCAGAGGATCTGATCGACGATCTGGGGCAGGCGCTGCGCGCCGCGCAGAAAGGCTGACCATGAAGCTTATCGTCGATGGACGCGCGGTCTTCGCGACGACCGGCGGAACTCCATTCGATCCGGCCAAGCCGGCGGTCGTTTTCCTCCATGGTGCCGGGTTCGATCGCACGGCCTGGCGCCTGCAGACGCGTTGGTTCGCTCATCACGGTCGGAGCGTGCTTGCCGTCGATTTCCCCGGCCATGGCTGGTCCGACGGCCCGGCGCTGTCCGGTATCGCCGCCATGGCCGACTGGGTCGCCACGGTGATCGAGGCGGCAGGTCTCGAGAGTGCGGCGCTGGTTGGCCATTCCATGGGCGCGTTGGTGGCTCTCGATACCGCGGCGCGTCATTCCGGCCGGGTGCGCGCACTCGGTCTCTGCGGTGTCGCGGTCGACATGCCGGTCCATCCCGAGATGCTGGAATCGGCCAAGGCCAACACGCTCAAGGTCCAGGAGCTGATGACTTTCTGGGGCATGGGCAATGCCTTGCACAAGGGCGGCATGGTCTCGCCCGGACTGTGGCTGCGGGCCGAGTCGCTGGCGGTGCTCGCCGGCAACAGGGCAGACGTGATCCATACCGATCTTTCCGCCTGCAATGCCTATAAGGACGCGCCGGCGCGCGCCGCGGCCGTCAAATGTCCGGCCGTGCTGGTGTTGGGCGACGGCGATCTCATGACGCCCACGGTCAAGGCCCGGCCGCTTGCTACGGCCATCTCTGGATCGACGACCGTCGTGATACCCAACTGCGGGCACTTCATGATGGTGGAGCGGCCGGACGAGACCCTGGCCGCGTTGAAGGCCCATGTCTGAGCGAGTCGCCCTTGTTACCGGCTCGACATCCGGGATCGGCGCTGCGACGGCGCGCCGTCTGGCCCGGGACGGCTATCGCATCGCCTTGCATTCGCGCAGCTCCGCCGAGGCCGGCCGGCGGATGGCGGCCGAGCTGTCGGGTGCCAGCTATCACCAGGCCGACCTTGGCGACGAAGCGGCTCTGCGGGGTCTTGTGATCGACGTCGTGAAGCAGCATGGCCGCCTCGACGTGCTGATCAACAACGCGGGCGAATCGGTACGAATTCCCCACACCGATCTCAAGGCGGCGACGCCGGCGGTGTGGCGGCGGATGCTCGACGTCAACCTGATCGCGCCGTTCGTGCTGATTGCCGAAGCCGAGACCGCATTACGCAAGTCGGCCGAGGGTGGCCGGCCAGCCAGCGTGGTCAATATCGGCACGCATTCGGGCGTACGGCCCAAGGGTGCGTCGATCCCCTACGCGACCGCCAAGGCGGGCTTGCATCATGCCACGCGCCTGCTGGCGCTGGCCCTGGGCCCTGCAATCCGGGTCAACTGCGTCGCGCCGGGATTGGTTGAGACCCCAATGAGCGCGGGCTGGCCCGAAGCCACGGAACTGTGGAAGACCAAGGCCCCGATGCGGCGACCGGCGCAGCCCGAGGACATCGCCGATCTGGTAGCCGCGCTCTGTGCCAACGATTACGTTACCGGAGAGATCGTCATCGCCGACGGTGGGTTGAACCTCACCTAGCCAGACAAGGAGGAAGCCATGAATGTTCAGATCCTGCCACCGGGCTACAAGACCGCGCCGTGGGCGCCGCCGGAGAAGATCACCGGCGCCATGCTGGCCGAGGCGTCGTCCAAGCTGATCGAGCTGTTGCGCATTCGCACCAACCCGATCGGCATGCGGCTATACGAAGACCCGAAGGACATGGAAAAGATCCAGGGCGTGCGCAAGCCGACCGAGGGTTTCAAGTTCACCATGTGCCAGATGGTGACGCAGTCGCGCTGGTACGGCTTTACGCTCGGCATCACGGTCGACAATACGCGTGGCGGAAACTGCGGCGGTGTGGTCGGTCTCAATCATCCCGGCGAAGGATTCCTGTCGGGCGACCACATGAACGGCGTCTGGTTCGGCAACAAGGAGGCCTCGGCCTCCCATCAGGCCCAGATGCCGCGCGTGCCCGACGGCAAGTACAACGGCCTGGTCGTCTCGCCGCTGCGCTCGGCGCGCCTCGATCCGCCCGACATCTGCATGTTCTACGGCACGCCCGGCCAGATGATCTATTTCATCAACGGCCTGCAGTATCACCGTTACCGCCGCTACGACTTCACGGTGACTGGCGAGAGCGCCTGTGCCGACTCCTGGGGCAGGGCACTTGCGACGCGCCAGACTTCGCTGTCGCTGCCGTGCTTCGCCGAGCGCCGCTACGGCGGCGTGGCCGATGACGAACTGCTGATGGCCTGCCCGCCGGACGAGTTCCTGCGCGCCATCGAGGGCATGGGACATCTCGGCAAGAACGGGCTGCGCTACCCATTCCCGCCCTATGGTGCGGTTATGGACCCGGCGCTCGGCATGGCCAAAAGCTACAGCTGAGATGCTCTACGTCGTCGCCTGGCCGGTTCTGGCGGAGGCTGACGACACCGCATTGAGACGCCTGCGCGCGCAATACCATCCGCGCGAGGCGGACCTGATCGGGCCGCACATCACGCTGGTGTTTGGCGTGCCACTTGCCCGGGAAGTCGAGCTGCGAGCTGCCCTCGCCGCACTCGCGGAGCGGCGGCCGTTCTGGGTCGTGCTGGACCGCATGGTCCGCCATGACCTCACGCCGCCTTCTCGTGCGGCCTACCTCTACGCGGTACCGGGCGACGGCGCAGTCGAACTCGCCGCACTCCATGACGCCTTGAATCCGTTGCCTGACGACGAACCGTTCGAGCCCCACATCACGGTGGGGCTGTTCGATCGTGCCGCCGACGCCGAACAGATCGCGCGCATCGTCGAGCGCCAGAACTTGCTGCCGATGCACGCCCGGATCGAGGAATTGGCGCTGGTGGCGCGTGATGGCGACACATTGACGGAGCTCTGCCGCGTTCAGTTCGGACGGTGACCGCGATGCGGCGGTTTGCGATCGTGCTCACTGCCGCCGTGGCACTGGTCTTCGCCTTCGGCCAGCCGGTGATCTGGGTACAGGCAGCGTTGGTGATGTGGGACATCGCCGCCGGCGGGACCGCAACCTTATGGCAGGAGGTGACGGCGCCACCACGCGAGTACGTGACGCGTTGGGACGATGGTGAAGGCGACCTCTACTTGCCAGCTGGCGAGACGCGTGCGGCGATGGTGCTGGTGCCGGGCGCCGCGGTTCTGGGACGTGACGAACCGCGGCTGAAAGCCCTGGCACGGACGTTTGCCCGCGCGGGAATTGCCGTGCTGGTGCCCGAACTGCCCGAGGTGCGCCGCCTGGCGGTGTCGCGGGCCGATGGCGAGCGCGTGGCCGCTGCACTGCGACAATTGCACAAGTGGCATCCTGGCAGCCCGCTTGGCGTGGCGGCGATTTCCTATGCCGTTGCCCCCGCCGTCATCGCCGCGCTGCAGGACGATCTCGCGCCGCGAGTTGCGTTCCTGGTCGGGATCGGCGGTTATCATGACATCGAGGCGGTCATTCGCTTCATTACGACAGGGGTGTTCCGTCCCATGGGCGAGAGCCGCGAATTCCGGCTGGAACCCAACAGGTACGGGCGGTGGGCATTCCTTCAGGCCAACGCCAGCCGTCTCGGCGACGCCGCCGATACCCGCCTGCTTCAGGAGATCGCCGGTCTCCGCTTCCGCGACTCCAGTGCCGATATCGCGCCCCTCGCTGCGGCGCTGGGGCCGCAGGGACGGGCTGTTCTGGCGCTGGTCGACAACCGCGATCCCGACGCGGTGAGCACCCTGATCGCGGCGTTGCCTGAGCACGTCCGCCGCGAAATCGACGGGCTCAATCTCGCGCTCTACGATCTTTCGAAACTGCGCGGCCATATCATCCTGGTGCATGGCCTTGGCGATACGTTCGTGCCCTATAGCGAGAGCCAGAGCCTGGCCGCCTCGGCGTCCGCCGCGCGCGTGTCGCTGTTTCTGGTCGATGATATCGGCCACGTCGAGTTCAACGCCGTCAATGTCGCCAACGCCTGGACGATGTGGCGGGCGATCTGTGAGCTGCTTGACGAAAGGAATTAACGCCAAAGCGGCGGTAGCGGAGGCAGCCTCACATTGCCCGGCCGCGCGACGACGCCGAAGCGCGCCAGCATCTCGCGGACCTCGCGGGGCGCGCGCACGGTCGGACCGGCATCGACATTGGCCAGGTGGAGTACGCGGTCGAGCAGGCGCTGCCAGCGCTCGCTTTCGCCGGGGTAGCGGCGAAGCTCGACCGGGCGGGTTTCATCGATGCCGGCTTTTGCCTTGGCGATGCTGAGGGCGAGCTGCAACCCGCCCAACTCGTCGACCAGGCCGGCCTGCTTGGCATCGACACCGGAGAAGACCCGGCCGCGCGCCGCGGCATCGAGTCGGTCGGCGTCGAGCTTGCGCGACTCACCGACCTCGCGCGTGAAGTCGCGATAGACCGTGTCCAGTTCGCGGGCGACAATCGCGCGCTGTGCCGCGGTCGGCGGCTGAAACGTCGAATACATGCCGGCGTTGGTGCCGACTGAAAGCCGCTCGACCTTGACGCCCAGAGATGCCAGCAACTCCGATGCGACCGGCCAAACGGTGAACACGCCGATCGATGCGGTTATGGTGGTTGGCTGCGCCACGATCACGTCGGCTCTGACCGCGGCGAGGTAGCCGCCTGAGGCCGCAACGTCGCTCATTGAGGCGATCACCGGCTTGCCCGCGGCCCGGGCGCGACCGACCGCATCCGCTATGGCATCGGCCGCGGGGTAGGTGCCGCCCGGCGAGTCGATGCGCAGCACGATGGCCCGCACCTCTTTGGCCTGCGCCGCCTGTTCGAGAGCGTCGACCACATCGTCGGAGATCGCTACGGCGTCGCCTTCGAGGAGTCCACCGTCGCTGCTGGGGCCTGAAACGATCGGGCCATTCACCCGCACCAGGGCGATGACGTCACCATGTGGCTTCGGCCGCTTGGCATCGCCGGCATAATCTGCGAGCGGTACCAGATCGTGCGACGAGCCAGCACGTTGCCGGACTTCATCAAGGGCATCGCTGCGATAGCCGATCCGGTCGATGAGGCCTTCCTGGCGGGCACGTTCCGGGCCGAACGGCGCTGCATTGACGAGACGGCGGAGCTGGGCGGCGTCGACGCGGCGGTCGCGCGCCACGTCGGCGACGAACTGGCCGAACAGGCTGTCCAGCAACTGCTGGAGGTTTTCGCGCGCCGGGCCGGTATAACCGGTCTCGAGAAAGCTATCGGGGGCGCTCTTGTACTGATAGCGCTTGCCGCCCTCTATTTGTATGCCGAGCTTGTCCAGGCCGGCCCTCAGGAACGGGGTCTCGACGGCGATACCGGTCACGGCGAAGCTGCCGCTCGGCTGCAGCCAGATCTGTTCGAGCGCGGCGGCAAGGTAGTAGTCGCCGACATGGCCGTCGCTGCCGCCCAGAGACTCGGCGAAGCCCACTGTGAACTTGCCCTTGCCGCGGAAATGCGCGAGCGCCTGACGCAGTTCCTGGACACGTGCCAACCCGGCCTGATCGTCGCCGATTTCCACATACAGTCCGGCGACGCGCGGATCGTCGGCCGCCTGCGCCAGAAGCCGGACGACTTCGACGATGTCGCGCGAGCCGCCGAACAGGCCGCCCCTCAACAGGCCAGTCGACTCCGCCTCGGGTGGCAACTGCCGGAGGTCGAGCGACAGCACCATCGACGACGGCAGGGGCGTGGCGGAGAAGGGGCCAGACGCCACGAAGGCGATCCCGCCTGCTGTGACAATCAACGTCAAGGCTCCGACGGTCGCGAGCAGACCTACGATGTATCGTCGCATGGCGGTTCTCCGATCGGGTCTTACGATTTCACGAGATTCGGCCGGAACGTCTTGACGGCGTCAAGCATCACCGCCGCATTCACGTCGAGTCCGTTGTCGCGGACCAGGACCGTGGCCGGCATGCCGCGGATCGGCCGCAGGCTGTCGTCGAAATTCCACAGCGAGAGCTTTAGGTTCGCGTCGACAAAAGCCTCGGGGGCGAGGCCGATGTGGAGTTGTTGCCGCAGGGACAATCGGTGCAGCCGGACCCATTCTATGTCGCTCCATGCCAGGCGACGGTTGCGGCCGAAGCCCAGCGAGATGCCGTCGCTGTCGATGACCACCTGAGGCCGGCGGTCGGCGAGCCGGATGATGCCGAGACACAGGTAGTACGCCATCGCCAACATCAGCATGGTGACCAGCGCCAGACGTGGATCGTTGATGAGCGACAGGGCGGGAGGGCGCTCGGGACCGGTGGCGAGATGGACGATCATGCCTACGATCATGGTCGCGGAGATCACGGCCATACCGACATTGTGCAAGGCGCCATAGCGCGCTTCGAAGGGTCTGGGGGGTGCCACGCCGGCAGGTTCAGCCGCACTGGGCGCGGTGGCGCAACAAGTGATCGGCCAGCACGCAGGCGACCATGGCTTCGGCCACCGGCGTGGCGCGAATTCCGACGCAGGGATCGTGGCGGCCCTTGGTCCGTAGCTCGACTTCGCCGCCAGCGCGGTCGATGCTGCGGACCGGCGAAAGGATCGAACTTGTCGGCTTGACGGCCAGTCGGCAGACAATGTCCTGGCCGGTCGAGATGCCGCCCAGGATGCCGCCGGCGTGATTGCTGAGAAAGCTCGCCACGCCGCCCGTCATACGCATTTCGTCGGCGTTTTCCTCGCCGCTCATGGCGGCGGTGGCGAAGCCGTCGCCGACTTCGACACCCTTCACGGCGTTGATGCTCATGAGGGCTTTGGCGAGATCGGCGTCGAGCTTGTCGTAGACCGGATCACCGAGGCCGACCTGCGCGCCCGACGCCACGACCTCGATCACCGCACCGCACGAGCTGCCGCGCTTGCGCACGTCGTCGAGATAGCCTTCCCAGCCCTGTGCCGCTTGGCGGTCAGGACACCAGAAAGGATTGTCGGCGGTGGCATTCCAGTCCCAGTTCGCCCGGTCGATCTTCTGGCTGCCGATCTGGATCACCGCACCGCGGATGGTGACGGCATCCCCCAGGATCTTGCGGGCGATGGCGCCGGCGGCGACCCGGACCGCGGTCTCGCGCGCCGACTGCCGGCCGCCGCCGCGATAGTCGCGCACACCATATTTTTTCCAGTAGGTGTAGTCGGCATGGGATGGCCGGAACTGATCCTTGATCTCGCCGTAGTCGCGGCTGCGCTGGTCGACATTGTCGATATGCAGGGCGATCGGGGTTCCGGTGGTGACACCCTCGAACACGCCGGACAGGATCCTCACCGTATCGGGTTCCTGGCGCTGGGTGACGAAACGCGACTGGCCAGGCCGGCGTTTTTCCATCCAGACCTGGATATCGGGCTCGGCGAGAGCAATGCGCGGCGGCGTGCCGTCGATCACGCAGCCAATCGCCGGGCCGTGACTTTCACCCCAGCTCGTGAAGCGGAAAAGAGTGCCGAAGCTGTTGCCGGCCATGGCCGCCGGTCTACTCGCCCTCGAAATTGCCGAGCAGTTCGGCGATCTGCTTGGCAGACGAGGTATTGATCATGCCCACGACATGGTAGCCGGCGTCGACATGCATCACTTCGCCGGTCACGGCGGTGCCGAGGTCGGACAGAAGATAGAGGCCGGCATTGCCGACCTCCTCGGTCGTGACGTTGCGCTTGAGGGGCGAGTTGAGTTCGTTCCACTTCAGTATATAGCGGCCATCGTTGATACCGGCGAAGGCCAGAGTCTTGATGGGGCCGGCGGAGATGGCGTTGACGCGGATCTTCTGTTCGCCGAGATCGGCCGCCAGGTAGCGCACGCTCGCTTCCAGCGCCGCCTTGGCGACGCCCATGACATTATAGTGCGGGATGACGCGTTCGGCGCCGTAGTAGGTGAGCGTGACGATGCTGCCGCCGTTCTTCATCAGCGGCACGGCGCGTTGCGACACCGCGACGAGGGAATAGCAGCTCACGTTCATCGTCAGCGCGAAGTTGCCCGCCGTGGTATTGAGGTAGCGGCCCTTCAGTTCATCCTTGTTCGAGAAAGCGATGGCATGGACGAGGAAATCGAGGCCACCCCACTTTTTCTCGATCTCGGCGAAGGTGGCGTCGATGCTGGCGGCATCGGTGACGTCACAGGGCATGATGAGTTCGCTGCCGATCGAGCCGGCCAGCGGGCGCACCCGTTTTTCCAGGGCTTCGCCCTGGAAGGTGAAGGCAACCTTGGCCCCTTGATCGTGGCAGGCCTTGGCAATACCCCAGGCAATCGAGCGTTCGTTGGCGACGCCCATGACCAGGCCCTTTTTCCCGGCCATCAACTGTCCAGCTGCAATCATCCCTTGTTCTTAGCGGGGGATCGGCATTGGGACAAGATGCCGGTGGTGAAAGGCTTCGGTGGCCCCCTATATTGTGGGTCATGATCCGGGAAAACTCCGACCCCCTGGCGCTTTTCGGTGACTGGTTTGCCGACGCGGCCAAGAGCGAGCCCAACGAGCCAAACGCGGTGGCGCTGGCCACGGTCGGGCCCGACGGCACGCCTTCGGCGCGCATGGTGCTGTTGAAGGACTACGATTCGGCGGGATTCGTCTTCTATTCCAACTACGAGAGTCGTAAAGGCCAGCATTTGCTTGCCCATGCCAAGGGTGCCCTGCTGTTCCACTGGAAGTCGCTGCGCCGCCAGGTGCGCCTCGAAGGGCCAGTCGTGCAGACGACACCCGAAGAGGCCGACGCCTATTTCGCCACCCGCGCCCGCGGCAGCCAGATCGGCGCCTGGGCTTCGGATCAGTCCCGCCCGCTCGAGAGCCGCTTTGCCTTGGAAAAGCGCGTAGCCGAATTCACTGCCCGGCACCTCGTCGGCACGGTGCCACGCCCGGCCCATTGGTCCGGCTTCCGCCTCCAGCCCCTGCTGATCGAATTCTGGCAGGATGGGGCGTTTAGGCTGCATGATCGTCTGGAGTACCGCCGAGGTACTATCGGCGAGCCTTGGACGACGCGGACGCTGTTTCCCTGAGCCGGCGATGGCGCCCGACGTCCCACGCCTGATGCGGATTGCCACCGTTGCCTCGATGACGGTGGCGGTGGTCCTGATCGGCGCCAAGACCGCGGCCTGGCTGCTCACCGAGTCGGTCAGCATGCTTTCCTCGCTGGTCGACTCGTCGCTCGACTTCATTGCCTCTCTGGTCACGTTCCTCGCCGTGCGCCAGGCCTTGACGCCGGCGGATGCCGACCACCGTTTCGGCCACGGCAAGGCCGAGGCGCTGGCGGGGCTCGCCCAGGCCGGCTTCATCGCCGCTTCCGGCGGCGGTCTGCTGCTGACGGTGGGTGATCGTCTCCTGCATCCTCACCAGGTCCAGCGCGAGGCCATCGGCGTGGCGGTGAGCGTGCTCGCCATCGTGCTCACGCTGGGCCTGGTGATGTTTCAGAATTATGTCGTGCGGCGCACCGGCTCGATCGCCATCGGCGCCGACAGTGTTCACTACAAGACCGATCTCGTGAGCAACATAGCGGTCGGGGTCGCAATCTTCCTCTCGGGGTATTTCCACCAGCCGCTGATCGATGCCGGCATGGCCGCTCTGGTGGCGCTCTATCTGCTGCACGGTGCCTGGGGCGTCGGACGTGGGTCGCTCGACGTGCTGATGGATCGCGAACTGCCGGATGCCGACCGGCGGCGCATCATCGATATCGCCAGGCGCCATCCTGAAGTGCAGGATACCCACGATTTGCGCACCCGTTCCTCGGGCCTCACCAGGTTTATCCAGCTGCACGTCGAGCTGGACCCCGCGCTTTCGCTGACGCGCGCGCACGAAATCGGCGATCAGGTCGAAGCCGATATCCAGGCGGCGTTCCCCGACGCCGAGCTTATCCTCCACGTCGATCCTTACGGCGTCGAGGAACGGCGGGTCAGGTTCGTCTGAAACCATGAGCGCCCAGCCTTCCTTTGTCGTCGAGGACCAGTCCGAGGTCATGGCCTTTCTCGCTGCCCGGCTGGCTCCGGTACGGCGCATCGACACCCACGGCGCCGTGGTGTTCCTGTCGGGCGGGCGTGCCTACAAGCTGAAGCGCGCTGTAAAATTTCCCTACATGGATTTCTCGACCGCCAACCGGCGTGCCGCCATGTGCGCGGCCGAGGTCGACATCAACCGTCAGCTCGCGCCCGAGGTCTATATCGGCGTCGCCCCGGTCCGCCGTGACGGCGCCGGTGGGTTCGCGTTGGGCGAGCCCGGCGAGGCCTGTGCCGATGCCGTCGACTGGCTCGTCGTCATGCGGCGTTTCGACGAGGACGGGCTGCTCGACCGCATGGCGGCGCGTGGCGCACTGACGCCGGCGCTGATGACGGCACTGGGCGCGCGCGTCGCCTGCTTCCACGACGGGTTGCCGGCCATCGCGGAGGGCTTCAGCGGGCCCGACGACTACCGGCACTCGGTCGCCGCCGACGTGCGCCAGATGCGTGAAGCGGGCGAGCGCCTCGATCCGCCGACCAGCGAGGCGCTGGCGGAGGCGATGCCGCGGACGCTGGAACCGTTGGTGGATCTGGTGGCGCGGCGCCAGGCAGCCGGGGCGGTGCGGCGCTGCCACGGCGACCTCCACTTGCGCAACATCGTGCTGCTGGCGGGCGAGCCGGTGCCGTTCGACGCCATCGAATTCTCCGAGAGGATTGCCAATATCGACGTGCTCTACGATCTCGCCTTCACCCTGATGGATCTGTCGCGCCAGGGGCTGGGGGCGCTCGCCAATCGCCTGCTGAATGAATGGCTGTGGCGGATTACCGATCTGCCGGCGGCGCCGCACGACGAGGCGCTGGCGCTGCTGCCGTTGTTCCTGTCACGCCGTGCGGCCATCCGGGCCTACGTCGATTCGGCGGTGACCGCGGTGAGCGGCGCCGACAACGCACCGGCGCGCGCCTATCAACAGGCTGCCCTCGCTTTTCTGCAGCCGGCCCCGCCGCGCCTGGTAGCCGTGGGTGGCCTGTCGGGCAGCGGCAAGACGACTTTGGCCTTGAAGCTGGCGCCCGACATCGGCCGCGCGCCTGGCGCTGCAGTGGTGCGCAGCGACGTCGAGCGCAAGCGCCTGGCCGGTGTGGGGCTGGAAACACGCATGCCCGCCGGCAGCTATACGCCCGGATCGTCGGCCCGTGTCTACGCCGTCCTGCTTGCACGGGCCGAACGGATCCTGCGCGCCGGCCACAGCGTCGTCCTGGATGCCGTCTTTGCTCGCGAGGACGAGCGCCGGTCTGCCGAAACGCTGGCGGAAAAGGTCGGTGTGCCGTTCGAGGGCATCTGGCTCGACGTGCCGAAGGACGTGGCCCAGGCCCGCGTCGCCACGCGCAAGAGCGACGCCTCCGATGCCACACCGGACGTCGTCGAACGCCAGTTCGGTTACGATCTCGGCCGCATCGGGTGGACGCGCCGAACTGCCGGCGGCTAGGCCCGTTTCTTGGCCGTTGCGCCGCGCGGCAGGTGGCGGGAGAGGTATTGGCCGGTGTAGCTCTCGGGCACTTTCACGATCGCCTCGGGCGGGCCTTCGGCGATCAGCCGGCCACCGCCGGCGCCGCCGTCCGGCCCCAGGTCGAGGACCCAGTCGGCGGTCTTGATGACCTCGAGGTTGTGCTCGATCACCAGCACCGTGTTGCCGGTCTCGACCAGGCGGTGGAGGACTTCCAGGAGCTTGCGGATATCCTCGAAATGCAAGCCGGTGGTTGGTTCGTCGAGGATGTAGAGCGTGCGGCCGGTGGCGCGGCGGGACAATTCCTTGGCGAGTTTTACGCGTTGGGCTTCGCCGCCTGACAGGGTGGTCGCCTGCTGGCCGATATGGATATAGCCGAGGCCGACCTGCTGCAGCGTCAGCAGCTTGTCGCGGATGACGGGGACAGCCTTGAAGAAGTCGCAGCCCTCGTCGACGGTCATGTCGAGCACATCGGCGATCGACTTGCCGCGGAAAACGATCTCGAGCGTCTCGCGATTGTAGCGTTTGCCCTTGCAGACGTCGCATTGGACGTAGACGTCGGGAAGGAAATGCATCTCGATCTTGATGACGCCATCGCCCTGGCAAGCCTCGCAGCGCCCGCCCTTGACGTTGAACGAGAAGCGTCCGGGCTTGTAGCCGCGCTCCGTCGATTCCGGCAGCTGCGAGAACCAGTCGCGGATCGGCGAGAAGGCGCCGGTGTAGGTCGCGGGGTTGGAGCGCGGCGTACGGCCGATCGGCGATTGGTCGATGTCGACGATCTTGTCGAGATGGCCGGCGCCGTCGAGCCCGGCGTGGGCACCGGAATGCTCGCGGGCGTTGTTGAGCCGCTTGGCAAGGGCCTTGTAGAGGGTCTCGACGATAAGCGTGCTCTTGCCGCTGCCCGACACGCCGGTGACGCAGGTGAATGTGCCGAGCGGGATGCTGGCCGTGACGTTCTGGAGATTGTTCTCTCGGGCGCCCTTCACGGTCAGCCAGCGTCCGCCCTTGGCCGGCGGTTCGCGCCGAACCTTGGGGACGGGGATCTGGCGGAAACCGGAGAGATACTGGCCGGTGAGGCTGGCGCTGTTGCGCATCACCTCCTCGGGTGTGCCCTGGGCGATCACATGGCCGCCGTGCGCTCCGGCGCCCGGGCCCATGTCGACGAGGTGGTCGGCGGCGCGAATGGCGTCCTCGTCGTGCTCGACGACCAGGACCGTGTTGCCGAGGTCGCGCAGCCGGGTCAGCGTCTTCAGCAGTCGGTCGTTGTCGCGCTGGTGCAGGCCGATCGACGGCTCATCCAGCACGTAGAGGACACCGGTAAGGCCCGAGCCGATCTGCGAGGCGAGCCGGATGCGCTGGCTTTCGCCGCCCGACAGCGTACCCGAGGTGCGGTTGAGGGTGAGGTAGCTCAAGCCGACATTGTCCAGAAAGCCCAGCCGCTCGTTGATCTCCTTCAGGATGCGCTCGGCGATCTCGCGCTGCTTGGCCGTGAGCCTGGGCGGCAGGGCGAGAAACCATTTTACGGCATCGCCGATGCCGAATTCGGTGACCTGGCTGATGTGCAGACCACCGATCTTCACGGCCAGGGCTTCGGGCTTGAGTCGGGCACCGCCACAGGCTTCGCATTTGCTTTCGTGCTGGAAGCGCTCCAGCTCCTCGCGCACCCAGGACGAATCGGTCTCCTTCCAGCGGCGGTCGAGGTTCGGGATCACACCCTCGAACGGCTTGGTGGTCTGATACTGGCGAATGCCGTCGTCGTAGCGCATGGCAATCGATTCGCCGCCGCTGCCCTGGAGCGTGACGTCGCGCACTTTCTTGGGCAGGTCGCGCCATGGCGTCGACATCTTGACCTTGTAGTGCTTGGCGATGCTCTCGAGCGTCTGCAGGTAGTATTGGCCCGACGAGTCGGCCCATGGTGCGATCGCCCCCTCGGCCAGCGACAGCCGGTCGTCCGGCACGACCATTTCAGGGTCGAAGAACATTTTTACACCGAGGCCGTCGCAGGCCGGGCAGGCGCCCTGCGGTGCGTTGAACGAGAAGAGTCGGGGCTCGATTTCCTCGATGCTGAACCCCGAGACCGGACAGGCGAAGCGGGCGGAAAACACCGTGCGTTCGCCTGAATCGGCATTCTCGGCGATGGCGAGTCCTTCCGCGAGGGTAAGAGCGGTTTCGATCGAGTCGGCGAGCCGGTTGCCGAGGTCGGGCTTCACGACAATGCGATCCACGACGACGTCGATGTCGTGCTTGAATTTCTTGTCGAGGGCCGGTGCTTCTGCGATCTCGTAGAGCTTGCCGTCGACTTTGACCCGCTGGAAGCCCTTCCTCTGCAGGTCCTGCAGTTCCTTGCGGTACTCGCCCTTCCGGCCGCGCACGATGGGCGCCATCAGGTAGAGCCGCGTGCCGTCGGCCATCGCCTTGATGCGATCGACCATCTGGGAGACCGTCTGGCTCTCGATCGGCAGGCCGGTAGCCGGCGAGTAGGGCACGCCGATCCGGGCGAACAGCAGGCGGAGATAGTCGTAGATCTCGGTGACCGTACCGACGGTCGACCTCGGGTTGCGCGAGGTCGTCTTCTGCTCGATCGAAATCGCCGGCGACAGGCCCTCGATCGAATCGACATCGGGCTTTTGCATCAATTCGAGGAACTGGCGCGCATAGGACGACAGGCTCTCGACGTAGCGGCGCTGGCCTTCGGCGTAGACAGTGTCGAAAGCGAGCGATGACTTGCCCGAGCCGCTCAGGCCCGTGATCACCACCAGCCGGTCGCGCGGCAGGTCGAGATCTACGTTCTTCAGATTGTGTTCACGTGCGCCGCGGATCGAAATGAAGCGGTGCGGCTCGGCAGCGGGTAAGCGGGACTTTGCCATGGGGACCGGGAGAATAGGCGATCAGCGGGATCATCGCATATGGCGATTAACCCCCAGCCCCGCCAGAGCCGGTGTTGCCGCCATCAGGCCGCCGCCGCCTGTCCGGCCAGTACCCGGCTGGTCGGCCGGTCGTTCATCAGGAGCTGCATGGTGCCCGCAACCAGTCCGACCATGACGCCGATCTTCCAGGCAAGGTCATAGGAGCCCATCAAATCGAAGAGGTATCCGCCGCCCCAGGCGCCCAGGAAGGACCCCGCCTGGTGGCTGAGGAAAGCGATGCCCGTCAGGGTGGACAGGAAGCGCAAGCCGAAGATTTCCACCACCAGGCCGTTCACCAGGGGGATAACGCCCAGCCACAACACGCCCATGGCGGCGCCGAACAGCACCACGCTGAGCGGAGTCGGCGGGAAACTGAAGAACAGCACAAGGGCAACGGAGCGCAGCAGATAGATCGCGCCCAACAGCAGGCGCTTGGGATAGCGGTCGCCCAGCCAGCCGAACAGCCAGGAACTCACGATATTGAAGCCGCCGATCAGCATCAGCGCGATGGCGCTGTAGCTGGCATCCATGCCGCACTGGGCGAGGTAGGTCGGCAAATGGGTCGTGAGAAACACCAGCTGCAGGCCGCATACGAAAAACGCAATGGCCATGACGATGAAGCCGCTGTGACGGCGGGCTTCGCCGAGGGCGCCGATGAGCGTCAGGTCGCGGTCGGTCGGCAGACTGTTGGGCAGCCGGTCGGCGCGACTGCCGAGCCATGCGGCCGGCAACATGGCGAACGCAAGAATGACGAAAGCCCAGACTGCGGCGCGCCACCCATCGGTATTCAGAAGGTAAGCCGCGATCGGCGCCGTCACCATCGTGCCGACCGATCCGGCTGCCGAGACGATGCCGAAGGCGAGCGTCCGTCGCGTCGGCGTGACCACGCGGGCGGCGATGTTGGCGGTAATGCCCGAGGTCGTGCAGGCGAGCGCCACGCCGATCAGCACGCCTGCGCCCAGCACGATCGGCAGCGCACTTTGCGCCGTGGCCGTAAGCCAGATACCCGCGATGAACAGCACGCTGCCGATCAGTGCCACCCAGCGGGTGCCGTACTTGTCGGCGAATACACCGGCGATCGGCTGGCTTAGGCCCCAGGCGACCTGCTGCACGGAGATTGCCAGCGCGAAGTCGGAAATGGCGATGCCCAGTTCCTTGGCGGCCGGCGCCTGGAACAGGCCGAGATTCTGCCGGATGCCCATGGCCAGAGTCATCATCAGGGCGGCGCCGCCCAGCATGACGTAGGCTTGGCTGCGGGAGACCTCGGAGACGTGGAAGGACTTGCTCATGGGGCCGGAAGATAGAGGAAGGGTTGTTTAGGCCGCCAATGAATTGTCGGAGGGCTGGCATGAGCCAACCTCACGGCAACGGCGGTTTGCGCCACAACCCAAAATTGGTGGCTGCCCACAGGCGGGTAGGTCTAGGTTGGCGGCCGTGAGGTAGGTGCCGCGACCCGCGGCACCGGGAAAGCCAAGGAGGCCCCCATGGCGGGCAGCGTCAATAAAGTCATTCTCGTCGGCAACCTGGGCCGTGACCCGGAAGTGAAGTCCATGCAGGACGGCCGATCCATGGTGAACATGTCGATCGCCACGTCCGACACATGGCGCGATCGTCAAAGCGGCGAGCGCAAGGAGCGCACCGAATGGCACCGCGTCGTCATCTTCAACGAGAAGCTGGCCGAGGTTGCGCAGAAATTCATCCGCAAGGGGTCGAAGATCTATATCGAAGGCCAGCTCTCGACGCGGAAGTGGACCGACCAGAGTGGTCAGGAGCGCTATACCACCGAGGTCGTGATCCCGCGCTTTGGCGGCGCGCTCACCATGCTCGATGGTCGCAGCGGCGGTGAGGGCAGCGCGCCCGGCGGCGGTATGGACGACGACGCGGGCGGCGGGGCTCCGCCGTCGAGCGGCGGTGGCGGCCGTCCGGCCGCGCGCGGTGGCAAAGCCGAACTGGACGACGACATTCCCTTCTAGGTTGGCCGTTCTAGGCTGGCAGCCCCATCGCGCGCAGCGCCCGGGCGGTTTCGGCGGCCGAGCGGTGGTGAACAGCGCTCATGCCGACCGACCGTGCCCCTTCGGCGTTGGCGGCGACATCGTCGATGAAGACGGCTTCGGCCGGCTGGAAGCCGCCAGTGCGGCAGACAAGATCGTAGATTTCGGGGCCGGGCTTGGCACACCCCACGGCTCCCGACACGACATAATCGCGGAAGTAGCCGAGGAAGGGGTGACGGACATGGGCCGGCCCTCGCAGCCAGCCGTCGAGAAAGCCCGGCGCATTGGACAGAAGATACAGAGGGGTCCCCGCGCCGTGGAGACGCTCGATCAGGTTGGCCATTTCCGGAAAC
>CALDNT010000289.1 GCA_937915145.1 uncultured Reyranella sp. | reverse complement strand
TGGTCCACCAGAGTGCCCAGCTTGCGCGCATCGATGAAGAGCACTTCGTGGCGTCGATCTCGAAATTTGCCACCGGAAGTTTTTTGACGTGCAAGGAACCAGAGACAAGCCGGAATTTGAGTTGAGTAGAATAACTGTCCTGGAAGCGCGATCATGCAGTCCACTACGTCAGCCTCGACCATGGTCTTGCGGATCTCATCTTCGCCTGATTGAGATGAGGACATTGTGCCGTTGGCAAGCACCACGCCCGCCATTCCCTGAGGCGCGAGATGCCACAGGACATGCTGCAGCCAGCCATAATTGGCGTTGGCGACCGGCGGCGCGCCGTAGGTCCAGCGGGCATCCTCGCGTAGCCGCTCGCCACCCCAGTCTGAAATGTTGAATGGCGGATTCGCAAGGACGTAGTCGAAGCGAAGGTCCTTCAGCTCGTCCTTGTGGAAGCTGCCCTCATTGTTCCAGCGGATGTCGGCGTCGATGCCGCGCACGGCGAGGTTCATCTTGGCCAGTCGCCATGTCGTGTAATTCGACTCCTGTCCATAGATGGCGATGTCGCCGACCTTGCCGCCATGGCTTTCGACGAACTTCTCCGACTGCACGAACATGCCGCCCGAGCCGCAGCACGGGTCGTAGACGCGGCCCTTGTAGGGCTCCAGCATCTCGACCAGCACGCGCACCACCGACTGCGGCGTGTAGAATTCGCCGCCGCGCTTGCCTTCGGAGCCGGCGAAGCCGCCGAGGAAATATTCATAGACGCGGCCGAGGATGTCCTTGGCCTTGTCGCCTGGTTGGTCGAGGGCGATGCCAGAGATGAGGTCGATCAACTCGCCCAGCATCACCTTGTCGAGGGCGGGGCGGTTGTAGTCTTTGGCCAGAACGCCCTTGAGGCCTTCGTTGGCCTTCTCGATGGCAGCCATCGCATCGTCGATCAGCTTGCCGATGGTCGGCTGCCGGGCATTGGCCTGGAGGTGGGACCAGCGGGCCACCTTCGGTACCCAGAAGACGTTTTCCGCGAGGTACTCGTCGGGGTCCTCGGCCGCGGCGGCGTCTTCCGCCAGCAGGGCGGCGCGCCTGGCCTCGAAGGCGATGGAGATATAGCGGAGGAAGATCAGCCCCAGGGCAACGTGCTTGTAGTCCGAGGGCTCCAGATTCTTCCGCAGCTTGTCGGCGGCGAGGAACATCTGGGCTTCGAAGCCGAGATTGGCGCCGTTGCCGTTCGTCTTTGCCTTCTTGCCCTTTGCCGTTCCGTCGTCGGCCTTCTTCGGACGTCCCCTCGCCATGGCCGCCTATATCCCCCTCGGAACTCGTACTGGTTGCAGGCGGGCAGTGTTGGCGATGCGGAGTGGCGGCGCAACCGCATGATTGTGCGAGGGGGCTCCTCCTCTGCCCTCGTGCGGTGAGGAAGAGAAGACCCACCTCATTGGCTCTTGCCCCGCCTGTATATTATGGTAATATACACGATGCTTGATCTGTCGCGGATCGAAGGCTTCGACTGGGACCATGGCAATGCCCGCAAGAGCGTCGAAAAGCACGATGTCGGTCAGGGCGAGGCCGAGCAGGTCTTCTTCAACGATCCGCTGCTGGTCGTCGAGGATACCGGCCACAGCATGCGCGAACCCAGGCTGCACGCGCTGGGCCGTACCGACACCGGGCGGCGGCTTCATATCAGCTTCACGCTGCGCGGCGACGGCAGGCTGATCCGGGTGATCTCCGCGCGAACCATGAGCGCCAGGGAACGGGTACGCTATGAGCAAGAAACTTAAGTCAGTTCCGAAATTCCGGAGCGAAACCGAGGAGCGGCGCTTCCGGGAGAGCCACGACTCCAGCGACCATGTCGATTGGAGCAAGGCCGAGCGGGTGCGCCTGCCGAACCTCAAGCCGTCGACGACCGCGATCTCGCTGCGCCTGCCGGTGTCGCTTCTCGACCGCATCAAGGTCGCCGCCAACAAGCGCGACGTTCCCTATCAATCGCTCATCAAGACGTGGCTGGCGGAAAAGACGGGGAACGGCTGAGGGCTTTTCTTCTCCTCCCTCGCGCTCTTGCGCGGGTCGCGGCTATGGCCGCCTGCGGCCATAGCCGCCAGGTGCCCGTAGGGCGGAGGGGGTCGTCGACAGGCGTGCCTTCATCGATGCTTCCGACCCCCTTCGCCGCGTAAGACGCGGCACTTCCCCCGCTTCGCGGGGGCAGAGAAGAAATCGGAGGAGAAGTGTTCCCTCACTCCTCGCGCGTCACCCCTCGCGTGTGACGGTGTGATAGGCCTTCGAGATCACCTGCCAGCGGCCATCGACTTTCAGCAGCGTCAGGTAATCCGTGAAGTAGCGCGGCGGGATCTGGCATTCGACCTTGGCGAAGGCCGTGGCCGGGCCGGAAAAGTCGATCGACACGATGCGGTCGGCGCGCGGGCTGCCCTTGGATTTGGCCGACGGGCGGCCTTCCACCATCTTGAACCAGTCGGCGCGCGGCATGTCGACCGCCTTGCCGTCGCCGGCGGCATAGAGATGCGAGGCGGGATGGAACGCCTCGCCCAGCTTCTTGGTATCGCCCTCGTGGAGGCCGTCGAAATAGACTTGCAGTACCTTCTCGATCGCCGCGACGTCGGAACTCATCTGTTCTCTCCCTCGTTCCCGTTCAAATTTCCCACTCAAATTTCCCCGTTGGGGCTGACCAGTATCTTGCCGTTGCGCCCGCCCTTGTCGGCGTGCGCCAGCGCGTCCTTGATCCTGTCGATCGGATATATGGTGTCGACCGGCGCATGCAACGTGCCGGCCAGCACCTGGCCGGCGAGATCGGCGTAGATCTCGCGGATCTTTTCCGGGCTGCGCTTGGCCAGCCCGCGCCCCAGCATGAAGCCGGTGAGCCTGACGCCGCGATAGATGAAGTTGCTGCGCCCGACCCTGGGGTCCTCGCCGCTCATCGAGCCGTAGTGCACGACGGTGCCGTCGGTCCCGACACACTCGACGAGGCGGCCGGTCGCGGCACCGCCGATCGCCTCGACGCCCAGCCTGATGACGGCATTGTCGGTGACGGCGGCGACCCGGGCGGCAAGATCGTCGCCATCGACGATCACGAGGTCGGCGCCCAGCGCCTTCAGTTCGCCGGCAAGTTCGGCGCGGCGCACGACATTGACGGTGTGCAGGCGGCGCTGCTTGGCCAGCACGATCAGCAGCCGGCCGACCGCCGAATTGGCGACATTCTGGATCACCCAGTCGCCGGCCTTGAGGTCGACGAAATCCGACAGCAGGAGCTGGGCCGTCGGCGGATTGATCCGCACCATGGCGGCCTGTTTCAGATCGATGCCCGGCGGCAGCGGGATGGCATCGTCGCCCTTCACCCGCCGGCGCTGGGTCCAGTTCTCGCGCTGCAGGTTGATGACGAGATCGCCTTTCTTCACGTGGTGCACCGAGGCGCCGACGGCGGTGACCCGGCCGACGCATTCGGCGCCCGGCGTCGCCGGCAGCGGCGGCTTCAGGCGATAGCTGCCCTTGCAGAACCACATGTCGGCGGGGTTGATCGGAAAGGCCAGGACGTCGAACACCACTTCGTCGGGCCCGGGCGCGCCGACGTCCGCCACCTCGGCGCAGCGCGCGACCTCCCAGGGCGTGCCATACATCTCGATCAGCACCTGCTTCACGCTACGCCTCCGCGAAAATCTCCGGGGCCGCCATGTTGGCCCCTACTTGTTGGCCCGGGGATTGCTTATAAGGTGATTCGACAGGGGGTGAAATGCCGGATGGCCGACAAGGCATTTGACGAAATGAACGCAGGCGCGACAGGCTCGGTCCGTGCGCCCTATCGCGGGGTCGCCGACTGGCTGGCCCGTACGTCGCCCGAGCGGGTGGCAGCGACGCGCCATGAGGTCGACCAGTTCTATCGCCGCCACGGCATCACCTTCGGCGCCTATGGCGCGGTCGACGGCCACGAGGCGACGATCCCCTTCGACATCATCCCGCGGGTCATCGCCTGGGACGAGTGGGAATTCCTGCGCAAGGGGCTGGTGCAGCGCGTGACGGCGCTGAACGCTTTCCTGGCCGATGCCTACGGCCAGCGCGAGATCTGCCGCGCCGGGATCATTCCCGAAGACCAGATCCTGATGAACGCCGAGTTCGTGGCCATGGCGCAGGGCCTCGCCCTTCCCGGCGGCGTCCATGCGCATATCGCCGGCATCGACCTCGTGCGGGTCGGCGAAAAGGATTTCTACGTTCTCGAGGACAATGTGCGCACGCCGTCCGGCGTCTCCTACGTCCTGGAAAATCGCGAAGTCATGATGCGCCTGGCGCCGGAGCTGTTCTCGGCCATTCCGGTGCTGCCGGTGGCGGATTATTCGGAGGAGCTTCTGGCGACGCTGCGGTCGGTGTCGTTCAGCGACGATGCCGAGCCCAACGTCGTGCTGCTGACTCCCGGCCACTTCAACAGCGCCTATTTCGAGCATGCTTTCCTCGCCGACGAGATGGGCATCGAACTGGTCAAGGGTTCCGACCTGTTCGTCGACGAGGGCCGGGTCTACATGCGGACCCCGCGCGGGCCCCAGCGGGTGGACGTCATCTATCGCCGGGTCGACGACGATTTTCTCGATCCGCTGGCGATGCGGCCGGACTCGTTCCTGGGCGTTGCCGGCCTGCTGGGCGCCCTGCGCGCCGGCCGGGTCAATATCGTGAACGCGCTCGGCAACGGCGTCGCCGACGACAAATCGACCTACACCTACGTGCCCGAGATGATCCGCTTCTACCTCGGCGAGGAGCCGGTCCTGTCCAACGTGCCGACGTGGCGCTGCGACCGGGCGGACGACTTCAAGTACGTGATCGAGCATCTCGCCGAGCTGGTGGTCAAGGAAGTGCACGGCTCGGGCGGCAAGGGCATGCTGGTCGGACCGACGTCCAGCCGCGCCGAGATCGAGGCCTTCGCCGGCCTGGTGCGGGCGCGTCCCGGAAATTACATCGCCCAGCCGACCCTGGCGCTGTCGACCTGCCCGACCTTCGTCGGCCAGGGGGTGGCGCCGCGCCACGTCGATCTTCGTCCCTTCGTGCTGTCGGGACGCAAGGTCACGATCGTTCCCGGCGGCCTGACGCGGGTGGCGCTGAAAGAGGGTTCGCTGGTCGTCAATTCGAGCCAGGGCGGCGGCACCAAGGACACCTGGGTGCTGGCGCCGGGCTCGACGGCGGGCGGCTAGGTGCCGGCATGCTGAGCAGCCATCCAAACCCCGACCTCATCCTTCGAGACGCCGCGCTTCGCGCGGCTCCTCAGGACGAGGTCAGTGCGATGCCGAGCGTCAGCCCAAGCCCCCACCTCACCCTGAGGAGTGCCCGCAGGGCACGTCTCGAAGGGTTCGAGATGCCGCGCTTCGCGCCGCTCCCCAGGATGAGGTTCGTGCGATGCTGAGCAGCACCGCCAAGAACCTGTACTGGATGGGCCGCTACCTGCAGCGCGCCAAATCCACGGCGCGCCTCATCGAGGCGACGCAGCGCATGGCGTTGCAGTCGCGCGGCGAGGAGGCAATGGGCGTCGCGGCGATGTTCGGCATGGAAGACGAGCTGCGGCAGACCCAGCAGCAGGGCGGACGCCTCGCCAGCCTCATCGACTTCCTGGTGATGGACGAGAGCAATCCGTCCTCGATCGTGAGTTCGATCGGCGCCGCGCGGAGCAACGCCCGCGAGGAGCGCAACAACATCACGGTCGACGTCTGGGAGAGCCTGAATTCGCTGTGGCTCGAACTCAGCACGCGTTTGCGCGGCAACCGCGCGTCGCTCGACCGCGGCGCGCTGATCGAATCGGTGAAGAAGCAGGCGGTGATGATCTTCGGCGCCGCGCAGGTCACCATGCTGCGCGACGAGGCCTACAATTTCCTGCAGGTCGGGGCGTTCCTCGAACGCGGCGACAACACCGCCCGCATTCTCGACGTGAAATTCCACCTGCTGCGGCCCGACGGCAATCCCCATGCCGACAAGCCGGATTATTTCGCCTGGTCCGAGGTGCTGGCCTGCATCGGCGCGGTCCGCACCTACCGTCGCATCTATCGCAGCGCGCTCGATCCGGTGAAGGTCGCCGAACTGATGCTGCTGCGTCGCAATGTGCCGCGCTCGGTGCATCATTGCCTGTGGATGGTCGATCTCAATATGCGTGAACTGGCCGATGCCTACGGCACCAAAGGCGAAGCCGACCGGCTGGCCGGGGAACTGCACGCCCGGCTGCGCTACGCCCGCATCGACCAGATTTTCGAGACCGGCCTGGCCAGGTTCCTGGGTGGGGTGCGCGACGATATCGCCACCCTGTCCGAGGAAATCGGCCGCCAGTTCCTGCTGGATTGATCGCCATGCGTTTCGCCATCGACCACACGACGCGCTTCCAGTTCGACCGGCCTTCCGGCCATTCGATCCACGACGTGCGGCTGACGCCCAAGCCGGCGGCGGGCCAGCGCATCGTTTCCTGGCGCATCGAAGGCCCGGGCAAGCGCTCCGAATGGGTCGACGGCCACGGCAACCAGGTGACGACCTTCTCGGCGGCCTACCGTCACGACAGCGTCGAGATCGCCGTCCATGGGATCTACGAATACAGCGGCTCCGACCAGTGGCTGCGCTATGTCGAGACCCCGACACTGCCGGCGCCGTTCTGGCTGCGTAACGCAGGCCTTGCCCGCCACGATGCCAGCTTCGATCCGGTGATCGTGGGTCTCGCCGACCGGGCCGCCGACGCCGGACAGCGGGTGCCGGTCCTGCACGAAGTCATGGAACGCATCGCGCGGCGCATCGCCTATCAGACCGGCGTCTCGACCGTCGACACGACGGCGGCGGAGGCACTGGCCCGCGGCGCCGGCGTGGCGCAGGACCAGGCCCATGCCTTCATTGCCTGTTGCCGCCGACTGGGCGTGCCGGCGCGCTATGTCAGCGGCTATCTGCGCAACGACGATCCTTCGTTGCATGTCGGGCGAAGCAGCCATTCCTGGGCGGAAGCCTGGGTGCCCGGCCTCGAATGGGTCGGGTTCGACCCGGCCAACAACATGAGCCCGCGCGGCGACAGCCTCCGGGTGGCCATCGGGCTCGACTACCACGACGCAGCACCGGTGAGCGGCCGGCGCGTGGGCTTCGGCGACGCCAGGATGAGCGTGGAGGCGTCGGTACGCGCCGTCGACTGAGGTTTTAATCGAGACTTAACGGCGGTACGGCGCGAACCTACGAGAAATAGCCCTCGTCGCGGCCTGCCGACACCACGCCGTCTTGCGAACGCAGCCCGCCGCCAGTACGGTCGCGCGCTTTTCCAATGCCCGAAAGGACGCATCGCGTTATGGCTTTCATTGCCGACCGTCTCAGCCGCATCAAGCCGTCTCCGACCAATGCCGCCCAAGGCAAGTTCCTGGAGATGAAAGCGGCCGGCAAGGACGTCATCGGCCTGGCCGCGGGCGAGCCCGACATGCCGACGCCCGACCACATCAAGGAAGCGGCGATCAAGGCCATTCACGCCAACGACACCCGCTACACCGCGGTCCCCGGCACGCCGGCGCTGCGCCAGGCGGTCGTGGCCAAGATGAAGCGCGACCACGGCCTCGACTACAAGGCGAGCCAGACCGTCGTCACGTCGGGCGGCAAGCAGATCATCTTCAACGCCATGCTGGCGACGCTGAACCCCGGCGACGAGGTCATCATCCCCGCGCCTTACTGGGTCTCGTACCCGGAGATGGTGATGTTCGGCGACGGCACGCCGGTCATCGTGAACTGCCCCGAAGCGACCGGCTTCAAGCTGACGCCGGAGGCGCTCGACCGTGCGATCACGCCCAGGACCAAGTGGCTGATCCTGAACTCGCCCAGCAACCCGACGGGTGCCGCCTACTCCCACGCCGATCTTCGCGGCCTGTGCGACGTGCTGCTGAAGCATCCGCAGGTTCATATCCTGACCGACGACATGTACGAGAAGCTCGTCTACGACGATTTCAAGTTCGCGACGCCGGCCGAGGTCGAGCCCCGGCTCTACGACCGCACGCTGACCATGAACGGCGTATCGAAGGCCTACAACATGACCGGTTGGCGCATCGGCTACGCCGCCGGACCGCAGAAGCTGATCGACGCCATGATCACCGTGCAGTCGCAGAGCACGTCGAACGCCAGCTCGATCAGCCAGGCGGCCGCCGTCGCGGCGCTGAACGGCCCGACCGATTTCATCCCGAAGAACGTCGCCACCTTCAAGCAGCGCCGCGATCTCATCGTGTCGATGCTGAACCAGTCCAAGGGCCTCAAGTGCCCGCGGCCCGAAGGCGCCTTCTATGTCTACCCGTCGTGCGCCGGCGCGATCGGCAAGAAGACGCCGGACGGCAAGACGATCGCCGACGACACCGATTTCGTGAACTACCTGCTCGAAGCCGAGGGTCTGTCGGTCGTGCAGGGCTCGGCCTTCGGCCAGGGGCCGGCGTTCCGCATCTCCTACGCCACCGCGACCGAGCTTCTGGAAGAAGCCGGCCGCCGCATCCAGCGGGCCTGCGGCGCGCTGAGCTGAGGCTTACCGGGTTCTTCCCCCGCCGGCCGATTGACTCCCCCGGGCGGGGGTGAAACGATTTCCATGACAAGGAGCTTCGCTTCGAACGAGGCGCCGCGGGTCTGAGCCCGCGGTCGCGTCGGCCGTGAGAGTGCTAGCGACCGTCGTCCGAAGCTTCCACGCGCGGGCTTTCGCGCAGAAGGAGGACGTTGTCATGGCCAACCTCAAATCCGAGACCATCACCGGCGGCAGACCAGGCAGCGGCGCGCATCGCGTGGTGGCGCTTTGCGGGCCGTATCTTTCGGGCAAGACGAGCCTGCTCGAGAGCATCCTCTACGCCTCGGGGGCCATCGGCCGGCGCGGTTCGACGCGCGCCGGCACCTCGATCGGCGATGCCGCCGCCGAAGCGCGCAAGCGCGGCATGAGCACCGAGATCAACGTCGCTTCGGTCGACTATCTCGGCGACCAATGGACCTTCCTCGACGTCCCGGGCTCGATCGAGTTCCAGCACGACGCCTTTGCAGCGCTTGCGGTCTGCGATGCCGCCGTCGTGGTCTGCGAACCCTCGCCCGAACGCGTCATGGCACTGGCGCCGCTGCTGAAGTGCATCGAGGACCGCCACATCCCGCACATCATCTTCGTCAACAAGATCGACTCCGCCGAGGCACGCGTGCGCGACATGCTCGCTGCACTGCAGTCGGTGTCGGAGCGCAAGCTGGTGCTGCGCCAGGTCCCGATCCGCCGCCCGACCTCCGACGGCGGCGAGGAAACGATGGGCTATGTCGATCTGGTGAGCGAACGCGCCTATCGATACAAGAGCAGCGGCGCCTCCGACCTGATCGAGATGCCGGCCGAGCTGCTGCCGCGCGAGGCCGATGCGCGGCGGGAACTTCTGGAGACGCTCTCGGAGTTCGACGACACGCTGCTCGAACAGCTCATCGAGGACGTCGCGCCGGAAAAATCCCTGATCTACCGCGACCTTCACAATGAATTCGGCGCCGACCAGATCGTGCCCGTGCTGCTGGGTGCCGGCGACCGCGAGAACGGCGTGCGCCGCCTGATGAAGGCGTTGCGCCACGACACGCCATCCGCGGCCGAAACCGCCACCCGCCGGGCGCTCGCCACCGATGGCAAGGCCGCCGCGGAATGCTTCAAGGTTCTGCATCAGTCGCATGCCGGCAAACTATCGCTGTGCCGCGTCTGGTCGGGCACCCTCACCGAAGGCCAGAGTCTGGACGGCCAGCGGATCGGCACGATGCTGCGTCCTTTCGGTCAACGCCTCGACAAGATCGCCGAAGCCAGGACCGGCGAGGTCGTGGCGCTTGCCAAGATCGACACGCTGTCGGCGGGCGACATCCTGACAACCGACGGGATCGTCCGCTCGGCCGACTTCCCGGTGCCGACTCCTGCGGTGTTCGTCCTGGCGCTCGCGGCCAAGAACCGCAACGACGAGGTCAAGCTGTCAGGCGCCCTGCACAAGATCGTCGAGGAAGACCCGTCGCTGGCCTTCGAGGCGCGTGGCGAGACCCATGAACTGCTGCTCAAGGGCCAGGGCGAGATGCATCTCAAGGTAGCCGTCGACAAGCTCGCCGGCCGCTACAACGTCACCGTCGAAACCTCGACGCCGCGTGTCGCCTATCGTGAAACCATCCAGGCGGGTGCCCAGCAGCACGCACGCTACAAGCGCCAGACCGGCGGCCATGGCCAGTTCGCCGACATCAAGGTCGAGATCCGGCCACTGCCGCGCGGAGCGGGATTTCACTTCGTCGACAAGATCGTAGGCGGGGTCGTGCCGCGCAACTTCATTCCCGCGGTCGAGGAAGGCCTGGTGGAATACCTCAAGGAAGGACCGCTCGGGCAACCGGTCGTCGATCTCGAGGTCACGCTGTTCGACGGCCAGTTCCACGCCGTCGACAGTTCCGAAATGTCGTTCAAGATGGCGGCCCGCATCGCCATGACCGAAGCCATGCCAAAATGCCGGCCGATCCTGCTCGAGCCCGTCCTCAAGGTCACCGTCACCGGGCCGAGCGAATCGACGCCGCGCCTCCAGCGCCTGATCTCCGGTCGCCGCGGCCAATTGCTCGGCTACGATAGCCGCCCTGGATGGACTGGCTGGGACGACGTGTCGGCTTTGATGCCGGAGGCCGAGATCGCCGACATGATCGTCGAAATCCGCTCGGTGACCCAGGGCGTCGGCACGTTCCGTACCGAGTTCGACCATTTGCAGGAGCTGGCCGGCCGCACTGCCGAGCGGGTTGTCGAGGAGATCAAGAAGCATCAGGCCGCGTGACGCCGCGAGCCGGCCCCCCCGGGAGGTCACCGGGCAACAAGTCCGGTCACAAGGTGGTGAGTCCGGAGTTCCGCGCCTTCTCTGCCGGTCGGGCATCGGTCACATTGGCCTCGTGGAATGGTTACACGAGGAGTGCATCCAGATGTTCAAAAGACGCTCTCTGATGGCCAGTGGCCTGGCGATGGCGGCCGCGCCATCACTGGCCCGCATCGCACATGCCCAGGCGGGGCGTCCGACGCTGGTGTTCGTCGGCCACGAACTTTGAGGCGGCTGCAAGATCTGGCGTGCCCAGTCCGAGCCTGAGCTTCTCAAGTCCGACGCCTTCAAGAAGATCGACTATCGGGTCGTCCATCCCGCCGACGGTTCCCTGATCCTCAAGGAAGCATCCTGGCCGGCCGACTCGCGCTGGATCCTGACGGAATTCCAGATCAGCGACGAAGGCGCCCAACGCGGAAATGTCACGCCGCGGTTTATCCTGACACAGGGCAACAAAATCATCTTCACCGCCACCGGCAACGGCGGCTGGAAGGACAAGATGTGGCCCAAGATCCTGGAAGTGACCGGGACCAAGGCCTAGCTGCCTTCTCCTCACCGCAGGCTTGCTGCATATTGGCCTCGTGGAAATGATCCGCGAGGAGCCGGGCATGTTCGATCGACGGTCACTTATGGTGGGCGGCCTTGCGGCCGCTGCAGCAGCCTCGTTGGCGCGCGTTGCCCAAGCACAGTCCGGCCGGCCCATGCTGGTATTTGTCGGCGACCAGACGTCGGAAGCCTGCAAGATCTGGCGCACGCAGTGGGAACCACTGTTTCTGGCTTCCCCGGCCTTCAAGAAGCTCGACTACCGGGTGATCAATCCGGCCACATCCGCGTTGCTTGGCAAGCAGCAAAGTTGGCCCGCGGACCTGCGCTGGCTTCTCGATACCTTCCTGATGAGCCAGGTCGGCGTTCAGGAGGGTTTCGAGGTTCCCCGCTTCTTTCTTGTGCAGAACCGCCAGGTCACGATGTCGACGTCCGGCAACAACGCCTGGCGGGACGTGATGTGGCCCACGATCCTGGATGTGACCGGCACGAGTGCATAGCGGCGGGGACGTCACGGTACGGTGAGCAAGGTTGACTTGCGGCCGCCCGGCCTCCGAGCGACGAAGGGGCCGGGGCGCAACAGGAGTACGACGAATGCTGATCAAGCGTGTGCGCGGCTGGGAACTGCCCGAACGGCAGGCGACGCCGGAAGGCACTTATATGCAGCGCCGGACGTTGGTGCGGGCCATGGGCCTGGGCGCTGCCTCCCTGGCCCTTCCAGGTCTTGCCTTAGCTCAGAACAAGGCCGCGTCTGATCCGTCGGCGGGCCGTTATCCGGCTCCGCGCAATGACAAGTACGGCGTGCCGACGCCGATGACCGAGGAGCGGCAGGCGACCACCTACAATAATTTCTACGAGTTCGGCACCGACAAGAGCATTTGGCGGGCAGCACAGAAGCTCGAGGTCCGGCCGTGGACGATAAAGATCGGCGGTATGGTGGAGAAGCCGTTCGAGGTCGGCATCGACGACCTGCTGGCCAAGATGCAGATCGAGGAGCGGGTCTATCGTCACCGCTGTGTCGAGACATGGTCGATGATCGTACCATGGAGCGGCTTTCCGATGCGTTCTCTGGTCGAGTTCTGCAAACCCCTGAGCGGCGCCAAGTACGTCGTCATGAAGACGCTGTCGAAACCGTCGGTGATGCGCGAACAGCGCGATCTCCTGTACCCCTGGCCCTACACCGAGGGGCTGGCCATGGACGAGGCGATGAACGACCTCGCCTTCATCGCCACCGGACTGTACGGCAAGCCGATCCCGCAGCAGAACGGCGCACCGCTGCGCCTCGTGGCGCCGTGGAAGTACGGCTTCAAGAACGTGAAATCGATCGTCAGCATCGACTTCTCCGACAAGCAGCCGGTTTCGTTCTGGGAGAAGCTGCAAGCGAGCGAGTATGGCTTCTGGGCCAATGTGAACCCCGAGGTGCCGCACGCACGCTGGAGCCAGGCGACCGAGAAGCCGCTGGGCAGCAGCACGCGGATCCCGACGTTGTTGTACAATGGTTACGCCGAGTTCGTGGCCGGCCTCTACACCGACCGCAAGGCGGAAAAGCTGTTCTACTAGCCTCCCACCTATGCCTCGCCGTGCCGGCCCGCTACAACTGGCACGGGACAGGAGGCAGCATGGGCAAGGTCGTCATCGAGAAGCACGGACCGGTCACGACGATCTGGATGAACCGGCCGGAGAAACGCAACGCGCTCGACAGCGAGTTGCTGGCCGAGATGATCGGCGCCCTTCGCGCGCCGGTCGCGGCCGATGACCGGGTCGTGGTGATTCGTGGCAAGGGCGCTGTCTTCTGCGCCGGACTCGACATGGCCGAGCGCCGCGAGACCATCGGCTCGGGCAGTGCCAGCGGTATTGAGGTCATGCTGCGGGCGATAGAACTCTGTCCGCTGCCCGTCGTTGCCGTGGTGCATGGCGACGCCATCGCCGGCGGCAACGAACTGGCGCTGCATTGCGATCTCGTCGTGGCGAGCCAGAAGGCACGCTTCGGCATGTCGCTGGCGCAGGTCGGACTTGCTCCCAACTGGTTCCTGGCCAAGAAGCTGATGGAAGTGCTGGGCCCGGTCACGACACGGGAGATGCTGCTGTTGGGTGATCCCCTACCGTCGACCAAGCTGCATGCGCTGGGGCTCATCGCACGTTGCGTACCCGCCGAGCAGCTCGAGGCCGAGGCGGCGAAGGTGATCGACCGTCTTGCCGCCAACGCGCCGCTGTCGCTCAAGGCCATGAAAGCACTGACCGTGCGCCAGCTTGAATTCCGCGATGCCATCAAACACGACGACGTCGATGCCCTGGTGCAGGCAGCGATGAAGAGCCAGGACGCGCAGGAAGGCATGAAGGCACGCCTCGAGAAGCGAACCGCAAAATTTCAGGGCAAATAGGCATGTCGATCAGGCTCCGCCTCGACAAGCCGTGGCGGCCGCTTTCGGCCGAGGAGGCCGCCGGCCTGCCCGGCCAGCTCGGTGTCTATCAGATTGCCGACACCGCTGGCACGATCCTCTACATCGGCCAGGCCGGAGCGCGGTCGCCCTTCGGACTGCGTAGCGAGTTGCAGCGCGAGCTGCAGGACCGCGGCACCGGCCACCAATTCCGCATCGAAGTGAACATGCAGTACCGCTCGCGCTGGTTCGAACTGCTGATGGTCTACAAGGCCGATCACGGCAGCCTGCCCGCCGACAACGCCAAGAACCCGCCACCGCTGGGACGATTGAGCCCGGCCTGAAGAGGCAGCAATGGATTTCGAGCCCAGTGAAGAACAGCAACTGCTGATCGACCAGGTCCGTCGCTTCGTACGCGAGGAGATCATCCCGCTCGAAGCCGGACTCGACCCCGACGCGTCGGAACTGGAGCCGGCCGACCACGCCAGGCTGGTCGAGAAGACCAAGGCGATGGGCCTGTTCGGCATCGACATCCCAAAGGAGTATGGCGGCCCCGATATCGACATCGTGACCCGCGTGTTGCTGGCGATCGAAATGGCGCAGCATCGCGCCGGCCTCTACGTGCCCTGCTATGGCACCTTCGGCGGCGCGGGTCTGGCACAGATATTCGAGGCCAATGCCGACCAGAAGGAACGCTACCTCTATCCGACGTTGCGCGGCGAGAAAAAGGCCTTCTTCGGCCTCACCGAACCGTCGGGTGGCAGCGATCCGGCGCGCGCCATCCAGACCAGGGCCGAGCGCAAGGACAACGGCTGGGTACTGAACGGCGCCAAGATCTTCATCTCCAACGCCGACCGCGCCCAGTACGGCATCGTCTTCGCCCGTACCGACGCCTCGAAGGGCCGCGCCGGCATTACCTGCTTCCTCATCGACTCCGACACCCCGGGCTTCCATGTGCGGCGTGTCGTACATACGCTGCGTTCGTCGCATTATGCGACGGAACTGGAATTCAAGGACTGCTGGGTGTCCGACCACCAGGTGCTGGGCGAGGTGAACAAGGGATTTGCCGTCGCCAATGACCGGCTGACACGCCAGCGCATCCCCTACGCCGCGGGCTGCATCGGCGTGGCCATCGCCGCCCACGAGATGGCGATCGAGTGGGCCAAGATGCGCTCGACCTTCGGTGAGAAACTGGCCAATCGCCAGGCCGTTCAGTGGATGCTGGTCGACAACGAGATCGATATCCGCACTGCCAAGCATTTCACGCTGGAAGCCGCCGAGAAGGCGCGCCGCGGACTGCCGTTCCGCATCGAAGCCTCGATCGCCAAGCTCACGGCCTCGGAAGGCGGCGGCCGGGTCGTCGATCGCTCGATGCAGATCCATGGCGGCATGGGCATGACCAAGGACCTGCCGCTGGAGCGCTGGTACCGCGAGATGCGAATCCGGCGGGTCGGCGAAGGGCCGAGCGAGGTGCAGCGCATGGTGATTGCCCGAGAAATACTGGGAAGCAATCTGCGATGACGGCAGCTCCGCCCAACGGCCCCCTGGCCGGGATCAAGGTGGTCGAGTTCGGCCAGAATCTCGCCGGCCCCTATTGCGGCCAGATCCTGGCCTTCCTCGGCGCCGATGTGGTCAAAGTGGAACGGCCCGAGGGCGACGATGCACGCAAATGGGGTCCGCCGTTTATCGACGGCGATGCCGTGGGCTTCATCGCGCTCAACCGCGGCAAGGCGTCAATCACCTGCGATCTCAGCGATTCGGCGCAGCGTGACGCCTTGATCCAGCGTATCGGCGCAGCCGATGTCTTCGTGCACAATCTCAGAGCCGACGTGCCGCCCAAGTTCGGCATCGATGGTCCAACCCTCACCGGGCGTTTCCCGCAGTTGATCTATGCCGATCTCGGGGCCTTCGGTCATGTCGGGCCATGGAAGAACCGGCCCGGTTACGAGCCGATCATCCAAGCGGTTGCCGGACTGATCTCGCTGAATGGCGATCCCTCGGGCCCCGAAGCCAGGATCGGGGTGTCGATCGTCGACCTTTCGACCGGCATGTGGACGGCGATCGGCGTGCTGGCCGCACTGGCCAGGCGCTCGGCCACGGGCCAGGGCAGCCTGGTCAACACCTCGCTGTTCGAGAGTGGCCTGATGTGGGCTTCGAACCATGTTGCGTCCTATTCGGTGACCGGCAGGATGGCGCCGCGACAGGGCACGGGGCATCCGTCGCTTACGCCCTATCAGGCGTTCGAATGCAGCGATGGGCCGCTGATGGTTTGCCCCGGAAACGACCGTCTTTGGCGCAAATTCGCCGAAGCGCTTGGCCATCCCGAATGGCCGGACGAGCCGCGTTTCAAGACCAATGTCGAGCGCATGCAGCAACGCGACCTTCTGCTCGGCATGATCGCCGACATCATGCGGCACGAGAGTCGAGCCCACTGGTCGGCAAGGCTCGATGTGATGGGCGTCCCCAACGGCCCCCTCAACACAGTGCCTCAGGTGCTGGAACTGGCCCAGGTGGCAGCCCTTGGCATGTTCACCAGGCCCTATGAGGCAGCAAGTGCACTGTTTCACGGGCTTCCCGTAAGTTTCGACGGGGTCCGTGCCGGCGGAACGCAGATCGCGCCAAAAATCGGCGAACACGACGGGCAGATCTGAACCTCAGCCGGCAAAACTCAGGCAATAGTCACGGACACGCTCGATGGGAATGCGGGCGAGACTCTGGACGATGATGAATTTGCCGCCCGGTTTGCTTCCATTGGGCAGCTGCACGAGCCGCTCGAAATCGTCTGCTCCCCAGACGCAGGAGTCTTCCGAGAACAGCTGATCATCGGCGTAGTAACAAGGGTCCCAGTGAGCGTGGTAATCGAACAGATTGCCTTTGAGCTCCGCTACGCTGGTGTAGAGCGAATATTCCGTCCACGGGACCGTGCCGAACTTGCGGGCCAGCCAGTAGCAGAGTGAAGTCATTTCATCGACCGGGCCGAAGCGCAGATGCTTCAGCGCCTGGGCCGCAAGTTCCCCGTGCAGAATGTTGGGCGTGACCGAAAGTCCATGCGCCTGAGGCTCATAGGGCACACCGACGATGCGCGACACGTGCCTCCACCACTCATGATGCTCTTTCGGCTCCCAACGCGACATCGCCACCTTGTTTTTCACAAATGTCGTCGCATCGAAGTCGCCGACACAGCAAACATCCGAATCCAGCGTCAGGTAACCGTCAAAGCCCAGCATTGCCGGCACCTGGAGTTTGACGATCTGCTGCCGATACCACCCCGTCATGAGGTAGAAGCGGCTGAACGCCGGAAAAAAGTCGCCCTCCGAGCGCACCGATACGTCAATATTCGGGAACCGCGGCAGATTGCTGCGTAGCAGCTGAACGTCGTGACGCGGCGCCACGACCAGGAGTTCGAATGGCCTGGCGTCACGCCAGTGGCGCGCCAGCGACTCTATTAGAAGACCGGCGCGCCCAAAATCACCCCGGCGCGAAATGCGACGCAGTGCCAGAGGCAGGATGGCTTGGCGGACTTGGGTAAACATCAGTTGGGCTGGACCGGACGCTACAGAGGGGGTGTTGGAACTTCCACATCAAATGGTGTGCGATGGCGACGTTTACCCCAACCAGCGGCATTTCGCCTTTCCTCGCACTCTCCGTCGCCGCCACAAAAAAAACGCCGGGCACAAGGCCCGGCGAGTTAAACAGGGAGGCTTCACGTCTGGGAGACGTGGGATCAACAGATCCCGAGTTTCGACCACGATCAGACCAAACTTTTCGTATCGAAGACCTGACGCAACCCTATCCCTCGGCAAATGTATTGGTAGAGGCGAAGTGTGGAGCACTGGCATGCGGCCAGTGCATGCCTTCATCGACTGTGCATTCCTGCAGGTCTCATCTTCAGAATCGTGTTTCGGCGACTTTCCGCAGAAGGAAATCACGGAACACCGCGATCCGCTTGGAATGCCGCAATTCCTCCGGGTAGGTGAAATACACATCGGTTGTGCGGGCATTGAGGTCTTGAAGCACCATCTCGAGCTTTGTCGACTCGCGGGCCAGATAGTCCGGCAGCGAAGCAATGCCGAGGCCGGATTCAACCGCGCGAAAAATGCCGTAGACGTTGTTGACGCGCAGCACCACCATCCGAGCCGATGGATCGACGTTGCCTTCCCTCAGCAGCCAGTTGACGTCCTGAACTGGTGCCCGGGCATCCTCGCCGAAGATAATCAGGCGATGCTGGTCGAGTTCCTCTACCGTCTTGGGCTTACCATACTTCTGAATGTAGCCATGCGAGGCGTAGACGTGGCTGCGCACGGTCAGCAAATGGCGCTGCACGAGTCCGGGCTGACGCGGCATAACCATGCGGATCGCCACGTCGGCTTCGCGCATTCCAAGGTCGAGTTCGTTGTCGGAGAGCACGAGACTGACATCGATGTCGGGATACAGCGCGATGAAATCGTACATCTGGGCAGTCAGCCAGGTCGAGCCGAAGCCAACCGTGGCCGTTACCTTCAGACGGCCGGCCGGTTTGTCCTGATTGGCACGCAGCAGTGCCTCGGCAGTGTTCACCTTGGCCGCCATATCGCGTGCGGTGCGATAGAGCAGTTCACCCTGCTCGGTCAGAATGAGCCCCCGCGCATGGCGGTGAAACAACATGACGCCGAGCTGTTCCTCGAGCGCGCCGATCTGGCGCGATATCGCCGACTGGCTGAGCTTCAGGGTTTCGCCGGCATGCGTAAAGCTGCCGGCGTCGGCCACGGCCTGAAATATCCGCAGCTTGTCCCAGTCCATCGAATTTCCCCCTGCGACTACCACCTACTCGGCGGCTTGCGCGAGGCGTGCCTCCCGGCCCGCCAACCATTTTTCAGCTTCAAGCGCCGCCATGCAGCCCGTTCCGGCAGCCGTAACGGCCTGGCGAAAGATCTTGTCCTGCACGTCGCCGGCGGCATAGACGCCCTCGATATCGGTGGCCGTCGAGTCCGGCTTGGTGATCAGATAGCCCTCGCCGTCCATCGCGAGCTTGCCTTTGAACAGCTCGGTATTGGGCGAATGGCCGATCGCGATGAACACGCCATCGGTGGTGAGTTCCTGCCCGGCACCGGTCTTGACGTTGCGCAGTCGCACGCCATTGACCAGCGGTGCCGGCGTCTTCTCGCCGACGATTTCCTCGACCGCGTGATCCCATAGAACGGTAACCTTGGGGTTCTTGAACAGACGATCCTGCAGGATCTTTTCGGCGCGCAGCGTGTCCCGACGATGGACCAGCGTCACCTTCGAGGCATGGTGGGTAAGATACAGCGCCTCCTCAACGGCCGTGTTGCCGCCGCCCACTACGACAACTTCCTTGCCGCGGAAGAAAAACCCATCGCAGGTGGCACAGGCCGAGACGCCGCCGCCGCGAAAGGTCTCCTCCGTCGGCAGCCCCAGCCACTTCGCGGTGGCGCCGGTCGCTACGATGAGGGCATCGGCTTCATAGCGATCACCGGAGTCACCAACGCAGACGAACGGCGCCCGCCCAAGGTCGACCTCGACGATGGTGTCGAAGAACATCTCAGTGCCGACATGCTCGGCCTGCTTCTGCATCTGCTCCATCAGCCAGGGCCCCTGAATGACATCGGCGAACCCTGGATAGTTCTCGACATCCGTCGTGATGGTGAGCTGGCCACCGGGCTGGATACCCTGCACGAGCATGGGTTTCAGGTTCGCGCGGGCGGCGTAGATCGCCGCCGAGTAGCCCGCCGGCCCCGATCCCAGAATAAGTACTTTACCGCGATGAACTGCTGCCATGTGCGTCCCGCATCCCGTCTTCCGCATATCTCTTACATATATGCAAACCTCGCCAACGATGCACGGCCAAATGGCGCCATGCGCAATTGTTCATGGCGCTTCCATCGGTTCTCGCAACTTTATTGCGCCAATGGCATGGTTCTGGCATAGAGCGCGGCCAACGGAGGAACCCCAACATGGCTCGCGCAAAGCTCGATCGAATCGACCGGCGCATTCTCAGCGATCTGCAGTCCAATGGCCGCATGACCAACGTCGACCTGGCGGAGCGCGCCGGAATTTCCGCGCCGCCGTGCCTGCGCCGGGTACGCGCCCTTGAGCGTGCCGGTATCATCAAGGGTTACCACGCTGATCTTAGCCCTGAAGCCCTTGGCTACAGCGTCTCGGTGTTCGCGCTGGTCGGTCTGAATAGCCAGGCCGAGGCGGATCTCAAATCGTTCGAGGAGCTGATCGCCGGCTGGGACGAGGTCCGAGAGTGCCACATGCTTGCCGGCGAGGCCGACTTTCTGCTGAAAATCGTAGCCGAGACCTGGGACGAGTATCAGAAATTCCTGACGACGCGCCTCACCTCCGCCCCCAATGTCAGCCATGTAAAGTCGATGATGGTGTTCCGCACCGCCAAGCAGACACCGGGGGGTGCCTATTCCCGTCGAATGAGAGCCCGACCGCCGAGAGAAGGACGGATCATGAACGGAAATGCCACCCCCGACGTAACCATCGCCCTCCTTCACGAGATCGCCGAGGCCTTTGCACGCCGCGACGTCGATGGCATCGTCGGCTTTTTCGCCGAGGATGGAGAATTCCGCAACGCTAAGGGTCCTCATCATTGGGGGCAGAGCTTCAAGGGCAAGGCCGCCATCCGAAGCTATTTCGAGCCACTGTTCGCCAGTACCGGCGACGTCAAATGGCAGCACACCAGCGAGTTCATCTGCGGCAGCAGGGCGGTCACGGAATGGCATCGTACCGCCACGCTTGCAAGCGGCGAGCGCCAATCGTGGTTGGGTTGCGACCTCTATGCTTTCCGCCAGGGCCTGATCATGATGAAGGACACCTACGTCAAAGTCGTAATCTGACGTGGATTCGCCTTGATGGGAACGCTGTGTATTGATACGGTGCTATAGGTACACGTCGTAGTCATGAAGGCCACGGCGGAGGTCCGCATCATGAAGAATCTCTTCCAGGCATCTCGTGTCCTGCTGCTCGACATGGCGTCGACCCTGCTGTTCCTCGGCGCCTACCTGCTGACCGGCAACATCATCCTCGCGGTGGCTCTCGGCATGGCGCTTGGTATCGGGCAGATCGCCTGGGATCTCGCGAAAAGGCGGCCCGTCGAGGCCCTGCAATGGCTCAGCCTGGTCATCGTCCTGGCCTCCGGTACGGCAACGTTCTTCACCAGCGACCCGGTCTTCGTGATGCTGAAGCCCACTGTGATCTATGTCATCGTCGGCGTGGTGATGCTGAAGCGCGGCTGGATGAACCGCTATCTGCCACCGATCGCGCAGGTGACCGTGCCCGACCTTGGCATCATTTTTGGCTATGTCTGGGCCGGGCTGATGTTCTTCTCGGCCGCGCTCAATCTGTTGCTGGCCCTAACCCTCGACCCGGCAACTTGGGCCGCCGTCAAATCGGTCTGGGCGATCACAAGCAAGATCGCGCTGTTCGGCGTCCAGTATGCGGTCATGAAGTCAACTGGCGTCCGCCGCGCACGGGCGATGATGGTGTCTACTTGAACTGGACGCCGACAACCTCGTAGGAGCGTGCGCCGCGCGGTGTCTGAACCTCGACGGTGTCGCCGACGGTCTTGCCGATCAGCGCCCGGCCGATCGGTGAGGTCACCGAGATGCTGCCCTTGCTGAGGTCGGCCTCGTAGGGACCGACAATCTGGTACTTCACCTTCTCGTCCGTATCCTCGTCTGCCAAGCGTACCGTGGCACCGAACTTCACGATCTTGCCCGTGAGTTTGCTGAAATCGATCACTTCGGCACGCGAAATAATGTTCTCGACCTCGGCGATCCGGCCTTCAATGAAGCTCTGGCGTTCGCGCGCGGATGTATATTCAGCGTTCTCCGAAAGATCGCCGTGCTCACGCGCTGCCGCAATCGCCTTGATGATTGACGGTCGCTCGACGCTCTTCAGTTGCTTCAGTTCGTCCTCGAGGCTCTTCAGCCCTCCGGCCGTCGTCGGAATTCTTTCCATCATCGGATCGTCGTCAATGAATCGTGCGGCGTCAACGGCCAAACCCCTTGGGCCGAATGCGGGGCCCCGCAGCCGCGGCCCTAGAACGCGGTCTTGAAGTAGGACTGCAGTGGCGCAACGTCCAAGGCGCCGTCGGACAATGCTGCGATGCCCTCGACCGAAGCCTTGGCTCCCGCAACGGTCGTATAATATGCGATCTTGTGCATCAGCGCCGTGCGCCTAAGCGTAAAGCTGTCGGTCAAGGCGCTCGCACCATCGACCGTGTTGAAGACGAGCTGCACCTTGCCGTCCTTCATCAGGTCGACCACATGTGGCCGCCCTTCGAGGACCTTGTTCACCCGCTGGGTCTCGATGCCGTGCTTGCGCAGGAAATCGGACGTGCCACCAGTCGCCACTACCTTGAACCCGAGGTCGATCAACCGTCTTACCGGCTTCACCATTGCCGGCTTGTCCTGGTCCTTTACCGAAACGAAGACGACGCCTTCGATCGGGACCTTACTTCCGGCGCCCAGCTGCGACTTCGCGAAGGCCCGGCCGAAATTCGTATCGAGGCCCATGACTTCGCCGGTCGACCGCATTTCGGGACCAAGGATGATGTCGACACCGGGAAAGCGGGCAAACGGAAACACCGCCTCTTTCACCGCGACGTGCTTGCCGCGTGCCTTCTTGATCGCCAGGCCCTTGAGAGGCTCGCCAGCCATTAGGCGGGCCGCGTACTTGGCGATCGGCTGGCCAGTCGCCTTGGCGACAAACGGTACGGTACGGCTGGCGCGCGGGTTGACCTCGAGCACATAGACGTCGCCATCCTTGACGGCATACTGAACATTCATCAGGCCGACGACCTTGAGCGCCTTGGCCATCGCCTCGGTCTGCCGCTCGATCTCGGCCAGTATCTTCGGCGAAAGCGAATGCGGCGGAAGCGAGCAGGCCGAGTCGCCGGAGTGGATGCCAGCCTCCTCGATATGTTCCATGATGCCGGCGACGAAAACGTTCTGGTCCTTGTCGGCGAGAGCATCGACGTCGACCTCGATGGCATCGCGCAGATAACAATCAATCAGCACCGGCGTGTCACCCGACACCTTTACGGCATCGCGCGTATAGCGTTCGATACCGGCCCGATCGTAGACGATCTGCATTGCACGGCCGCCAAGGACGTATGACGGGCGAATGACGACGGGATAGCCGATCTTCTCTGCCACGGCGATCGCCTGGTCCTGCGACGTCGCGGTACCATTGTCCGGTTGCCGCAGCTTCAGTTTTTGGATCAGCTTCTGGAAACGATCACGATCCTCGGCGAGATCGATGGCGTCTGGCGAGGTTCCGAGAATGGGAATACCCGCCGCCTCGAGCGGCTTGGCAAGCTTGAGCGGCGTCTGGCCA
>CALDNT010000288.1 GCA_937915145.1 uncultured Reyranella sp. | reverse complement strand
CCAGTTCCTCGGCGACGAGGCCGGCGACGCGATAGGCGGTCGCGCTGTCGGGAGGCACGAGCCGTGGGTCGAGGCCGCTTTGCTGGCGGCCATCGCGGCGCAGAGATGCAAGAACGCGGGCGAGTTCCCGTTGCGTTGAGATGTCCATCGGTGTTCCTTAGCAGGAATCGGAGGAGATACGATGCTCAGCCACGCCGATAAAGCCCAGCGGTTCCGCGACCTGCACGACAAACCCGGTATCCTGTTGCTGCCCAACCCATGGGACGCCGGCACGGCGAAGCTGCTGGCATCGCTGGGCTTCGAGGCGCTGGCCACCACCAGCCTCGGCATGTCCAACGCGCTCGGCCGGCCCGACGGCGAGGGCTCGGTGAGCCGCGCCGAACTGCTGGAGAACTGCCGAGTCATCGCCGCAGCGACCGACCTGCCGGTGAATGCCGACCTCGAGAACGGCTATGCCGACGATCCCAAGGAAGCCGCCGCGATCCTGCGCGATGCGGCGGCGGTTGGAATCTCGGGCGGTTCGATCGAGGACTGGAGCGGCGAGAGGATCTATGACTTCAACCACGCGGTCGAGCGGGTGGCGGCGGGCGTGGAGATGGCGCGCTCGCTCGACGTGCCTTTCGTCTTCACCGCGCGGGCCGAGAATCTGATCCGCGGCCGGCGCGATCTCGACGACACGATCCGGCGGCTGCAGGCCTTCGAGAAGGCCGGCGCCGACGTGCTCTATGCGCCGGGGTTGCAGGACCTGTCGACGATGCGCACGGTGGTGTCGGAGATCAAGAAGCCGCTGAACGTGGTGATGAGCGCGGGCGATCCCGACCTCACGGCCGAGCAGATCGCCGCGGTGGGCGTGAAGCGCATCAGCGTCGGCGGCGCGCTGTCGCGCCTGGCGCTCGCCGCCTTCATGAAGGGTGCGCGCGACATGAAGGACGGGAACTTCAAATGGATGCGCGAGACCATGCCGACCAGCGAACTGAAGGCGGTGTTCCGGGGCTGATGCCGCTCACGCCGCCGCGCGATGTTCCAGGGCACTCAGGGCCGGGATCGGGTCGCCGCCGATCTGGCGCAGCAGCGAGGCGAGGTCGTAGTGGAAGCCTTCGCTCGACATCAGCCCGTCCCTGAAGCCGAGTACGACGACGAAAGGAATGACGACGGGCCGGCCGGTCGGCGCGATGCCGAGGAAGGGGCCGACATGGCGACCGCGCCAGGTCGCCTCGGCGAGATAGCCATCCTCCGCCGTCCAGCCGCCAATCTGGCCCGTCTCGCGCTTTACGGTGACATCGAAGGTGGTCCACCATTGGCGGTAATGCGCGGCGGCGCCGTCGCGGCCGTGCCAGACCTGGCCGGTGGCGTGATCCTCGAAGCGGCATTGCGGGTGCAGCGTCGCCAGGGTCGCTTCAAGGTCTTGGGCATTCTCGGCCTCGACGTGGCGGCGGACGAGTGCGGCGAGATCGGGATTCATGGCTCAGACTCCTCTATATTCGATGACTGATAACATATAAGAAGACTGATATGAATCGCAAGACCAAGCCTCCGGCCGAACCGGCCATTCCGCGTCCCGGCGAAGGCAAGCGCGGGACGGAGGGCCATCTCGGCTATCTGGTGCGGCAGGCCAATGTGGCGGTGCGGGCGGCAATGGAGAAGGCGCTGGCCGACATCGAAGCGACGCCCGCCCAGTTCGCGGTACTCACCATGATCGCGGCCTACCCCGGCGCGTCGGGGGCCGATCTGGCGCGGCTCACCTTTCTGACACCGCAGACCATCAACGTGATCGTGCGCAATCTCGAGAAGGCCGGGGCGATCGAGAAGTCGGCCCACGCGGTGCATGGGCGCATTCTCCGCCTCAACGCGACGGCCAAGGGCCTGGCGCTGCTGAAGCGCTGCCGGAGCCGGGTGATGGAAGTGGAAGACCGGATTTCGGGGCTTGCCGGACGCAGCGACGAACGCGCGATCCGGCGCTGGTTGAGCGCCGTGGCCGCGGAACTGGGCGGACGCTAGGACAGGATTTTGCGGCGCTCGGGATCGACGGCAGCGTCGGCGATGCGCGTCGCCGGATGGCGCCGGGTAAATGCCTCGATCTCGTAGTCGGCATGACCGGCCTCGTCCGTCGCCACATAGCCGAAGGCCACGGCCTTGCCGATGGTGTGGCCCCAGCCGGCACTCGACGTCACGCCCAGCACCTTGCCGCCGCGGCGGATCGCCTCGCCGCCATAGAGCTGCACCGGCGCGTCGACGAGGAGCGTGATCAGGCGGCGCTTCGGACCGGCGGCTTTCGCCTGTTCGAGCGCGGCGCGGCCGATGAAGTCGCCTTTCTTCTTCAGCGACACGGCAAAGCCCAGGCCGGCTTCGTAGGGTGTGTAGTCGGGCGTGATGTCGGCGCCCCAGTAGAGATAGCGCTTCTCCAGGCGCAGCGAGTCGATGGCGCGATAGCCCGCGTCGGCGAGGCCGAATTCCTCGCCGGCCGCCTGCAGGAGTTCATAGACGTGGGCGGCATATTCGGTCGGTAGGTGCAACTCCCAGCCGAGTTCGCCGAGGTAGGTGACGCGCAGCGCCAGGACAGGCGCGTAGCCGATGCGCAGGCTGCGCGCGGTCATGTAGGGGAAGGCCGCGTTGCCGACATCGCCGTCGGCGACCTTTTCCAGGATGCGGCGCGACAGTGGCCCGGCGAGGTTGATCGTGGCGCGGGCCGAGGTGAGGTCCTGCAGCGTAACCGATCCGTCGGCCGGCAGGTGCCTGGTTATCCAGGCGGTGTCGCGCACGCCGAAGGCCGAGCCGGTCACCATGTAGAAGCGGTTCTCGTCGAGGCGGACAAAAGTGAGGTCGGCCTCGATGCCGCCGCGCTCGTTGCAGAGCTGGGTGTAGATGAGCGCCCCGGCCGGCCTGTCGAGATCGTTGGCGGCCAGTCGCTGAAGGGCGGCGACGGTACCGGGACCGGAGATCTCGTATTTGGAGAAGGAGCTCTGGTCGATCAGTACGGCACGTTCGCGTGCGGCCTTGCATTCGGTCGCCACCGAACCGAACCAGTTGGGTCGACCTTCGAAGGACGGTGTGTCGAACGCCTCGGTTCCGGGCGGGGCGAACCAGTTCGGCCGTTCCCAGCCAAAGCGCGAGCCGAACACGGCGTTCCTGGCCGCCAGCAGCGGATAGAGCGGCGAGCGACGGCCGCCGCGGGCACTGGAGAGTTCCTCGATCGGATAGTGGATCTGGTAGTAGCGCCAGTAGCTGTCGACGCTGCGCTCGGCGAGGTAGCGGGCGCTCATGTGATGGCTGCCGAAGCGGCGGACGTCGAAGGCCCAGAGGTCGAGGCCGGGTTCGCCCTCGACGATCCATTCGGCCATCGCCTTGCCGGCACCGCCCGACGCCGCGATGCCCGAGGTGAAACCGCAGGCGACGAAGAAATTGTCGCGCTCCGGCGCCAGCCCCATGATCGGCTCGCCGTCGGGCGAAATCGGGATCGGGCCGTTGATCACGGTGCGGATGCCGAGTTCGTTCAGGATCGGCAGGCGCTCGGCGGCCGGCACCAGGAAGGCTTCGAGCCGGTCCTGGTTGGCCTGCAACAGCTCGCGGCCGAAGCTGGCCGGCACGCCCGACGCGCCGAAGGTCGGCGTGCCCTGTTCCCAGCCGCCGACGGCCAGCGCGCCGGGCTCGGGCTTCAGGTAGAAGATGTTGTCGGGGTCGCGCAGCGTCGGCAGGCCCTTGGGGATGGCGTCGCTCTTCTCGGTGATCATGTACTGGTGCTCGACCGCGCCGGCCGGCACCTGCACCCCGGCCATCCTGGCCACGTCGCGCGCCCAGATGCCGGCGGCGTTGACCACGATCTCGCAGTCGATCGTGCCGTGGTCGGTGAGCACGCGTTTGATACGGCGGCCGTCGAATTCGAAGCCGGTCACCAGCACGCCCTCGACGATGCGCACGCCGCCCGCCCGCGCACCCTTGGCATAGGCCATGGTGAGACTGGAGGGTTCGACCGAGCCGTCGTTGGGCACGAACACCGCGCCGACGACGCCCTCGAGAGTGATCAGCGGGAATTTTTCCTGGGCTTCTTTCGGCGACAGCGTGTGCAGTTCGAAGTCGAAGCTGCGCGCCGTCGTCGCCATGCGCTTGAGTTCGCTCCAGCGCTCCTGGGAAGAGGCGAGGCGCAGGCTGCCGACCGGCTTCCATTCCGTCGCCTGGCCGGTCTCGGCCTCGAGCCGGCCGTAGAGCTGGGCACTGTACTGCATCAGGCGTGTCAGGTTGCGCTTGCTGCGCAGTTGCCCGACCAGGCCGGCGGCGTGCCAGGTCGAGCCGTGCGTCAGCCCGCTCTTCTCCAGCACGACGACGTCGCTCTGGCCAAGCTTGGCGAGGTGGTAGGCGATCGAGCAGCCGACCGCGCCGCCGCCGATGATGACGATGCGCGCCTGGGTGGGAAGGTTCACGCGCGCAATTCTCCGAGATACCAGTCGATGAAATGCGCCACGTTGCGTTCGCGCACCAGCGAATAGGGGCCGGGCGTATAGGCGGGCGAGCTGACGCCGGCCTGCTGGTCTTCGCAGATCTTCCAATCCTGCTTGTTGGTGAGGTCCCAGATCGGCAGCAGGCGGTCGAGCGTATAGTCCTTGCCCTCGACCGCCTTCTCGTCGACCAGCCAGTAGCCGCGCACATGGGTCTCGTCGGGGCCGATCGGCGTCAGCCGCGCGGCAGCGGCATAATCGCAATTGGTGTGCTGCCAGAAATTGGGGAACACGGTGGTGCGCAGCGTGCCCGAGTCCCACTCCTTGATGTCGCCCATCAGGCAGGACAGCGGCTTGCCGTCCATGCTCTGGGTCACGAAGCCTTCCATCACCGGCGTGCGGTGGCAGCGCCACGACACGCCGGTCATGGTCGACAAGGCGTCGCCCTCGTCGAGGCCGAGGCTGCGGAAGCGGGCGTTGGCGCGCGCCACGATCGCATCCATGCCAGGCTGCAGCGCGGGGTCGAGCATGGCCGCGTCACGCTGCACGTCGTAGGCAGCGGTGTTGTATTCCTTGTGGTTGGGCGGGCAGTGATAGCATTCGCGATTGTTCTCGAACACGATCTTCCAGTTGGCCTTCACGACATAGTCGACCTGGTGGGCGATCTTGGCGCGACCGATGGCATGGGGCGCCATCTTGCGGCGGATGGTGGCAAGCGCCTGGGAAAAATCCGGCGGCTGGTCGCCGAGCGAGACGAACAGCAGCCCGGCGGCATCGACGATCGCCACCGGCTTCAGTGACAGTTCGGCCTTGTCGACGCCGAATTCGCGGCGGGTATCGAGCACCAGGGCGCCGTCGAGTTCGTAGGTCCAGCGGTGGTAGGGGCAGACCAGGCGGTGGGCGTGCCCGGTCTCGGTGCTGCAGATCCGCGAGCCGCGGTGGCGGCAGACATTGTGGAAAGCCCGGATCTCGCCGTCGCGGTCGCGCACCACGATGATCGATGCCGTACCTACCTTGTAGGTGAAGAAGTCGCCCGGCTTCGGGACCTGGAAGGCGTATCCCGCGAACAGCCAGTGGCGGTACTGGATGCGCGCCAGGTCGGCGGCGAAAGCCTCGGGAGTGGTATAAAACGCCTGTTCCAGTGGTCCGCCGGGCCTGTGCCGGGCGACCAATTGAGCGATTTCCGGCGGCAACGCGGGGCGGGCCGAAAGCGCCGTACCGTCCATTCTGGCTCTCCTCTTGCAGGGAAAGCGTAGCACGACGGCCTTGCCGATCCCCAGACCCATGTTAAGGTTTTGTGAAGTACAAGGGCGTTGGGGATAGCCGCTGTCATGGATCTTTCATGCGGCGCGTGTAGCGAAACGACCGGCGTTTAGCCGAATGGGGAGACTTTAAATATGGCCAATACTTCGACATTTCGGCGCACGGCGCTGGCCGGTGTGGCGGCACTCGCGGCAGTCGGTTTCGCCGGCAGCGCCTGGGCACAGAAGACCAAGCTGACGGTTTATACCGCGATCGAGAATGAGCAGCTCGAGCCGTTCAAGAAGGCGTTCGAGGGCGACAATCCCACCATCGAGATCGCCTGGGTGCGCGACTCCACCGGCGTCATGACCGCCAAGCTGATCGCCGAGAAGGACAATCCCCGAGCCGACGTGATCTGGGGCCTGGCGGCGTCCAGCATCGGCCTGATGGCCAGCATGGGCATGATCGAGCCCTATACCCCGGCCGGCGCCGCGGCCCTGAAGCCGATCTTCAAGAGCGGCAAGAACCCCGAGACCTGGGTCGGCATGGACGCCTACCTCGCGGTGCTGTGCTTCAACACCGCCGAGGCCGCCAAGGGCAAGAAGGCCAAGCCGACGAGCTGGGCCGACCTCACCAAGCCCGAATACAAGGACTCGATCGTGATGCCGAACCCGGCCTCGTCGGGCACCGGCTATCTCACCGTCGCGGGCTGGCTCACCATTATGGGCGAGGATGCCGGCTGGAAGTTCATGGACGCGCTGCACCAGAATGTGGCGCAGTACCTCCACTCGGGCTCGGCGCCCTGTGTGCAGGCGGCCAAGGGCGAGCGCCTGATGGGCATCGGCTTCGACATGCGCGGCGCCTCGGAGAAGACCAAGGGCGCGCCGATCGACCTGATCGTGCCCAAGGAAGGCCTCGGCTGGGAGATGGAAGTCACCGCCATCGTCAAGGGCACCAAGAACCTCGCGGCGGCCAAGAAGCTCGCCGACTGGTCGGCCTCGCTCAAGGCCAACGAGCTCTACGGCAAGTACTACGCCATCGTCGCCAACCCGGCGGTGAAGTCGATGCCGGCCAACTACCCGGCCGACGGCGAGAAGCTGATGGCCAAGATGGACGTCGAGTGGATGTCCAAGAACCGCACGCGCATCCTGGCGGAGTGGACCAAGCGCTACGACTCCAAGTCAGCGCCCAAGAAGCAATGATCCGCGCCGAAGTGATTCGCGCGACGTGACGAGCTACCTCGAAGTCCGCGACCTCTCCAAGCGGTTCGGCGACTTCACGGCCCTCGGCAATATCTCGCTCGATGTTGCCGAGGGCGAGTTCGTGTGCTTCCTCGGTCCCTCGGGGTGCGGCAAGACGACGTTGCTGCGCGCCATCGCCGGCCTCGATCCGCAGAGTTCGGGCACGATCCGCCAGAAGGGGCGTGACGTATCGGCGCTGCCGCCGGCGCAGCGCGACTTCGGCATCGTCTTCCAGTCCTATGCACTGTTTCCCAACCTGACGGTCACCGACAACGTCGGCTATGGGCTGGTGAGTCGCCGCCAGGGCCGGGCGGCGATCGGTGCGCGCGTGACCGAACTGCTGGCCCTGGTCGGCCTGCCCGATTCGGGATCGAAATATCCCGCCCAGCTCTCGGGCGGCCAGCAGCAGCGGGTGGCCCTGGCCCGTGCGCTCGCGACATCGCCCGGGCTGCTGCTGCTCGACGAGCCGCTGTCGGCGCTCGACGCCCGCGTGCGCCTGCGGTTGCGCCACGAGATCAAGGCGCTGCAGCGAACCCTTGGCGTCACCACCATCATGGTGACGCACGACCAGGAGGAGGCGCTCACCATGGCCGACCGCATCGTGGTGATGAACCACGGCGCCATCGAGCAGGTGGGCGCGCCGCAGGATATTTATCGCGGACCGGCGACGGCGTTCGTCGCCGACTTCGTGGGCTCGATGAACTTCCTCGACGGAACGCTGGAAGCGCCGGACAAGGTGAAGGTCGCGAACCTTGCCTTTGCCTGCCCGCGCCAGGAAGGCCTGGCGGTCGGGACGAAAGTGCGCCTCAGCATCCGGCCGGAGGACGTCCGGGTGCGCGACCTGCCGGCCGACGTCGCCAATCGCGTGGCGGTCGAGGTGACCGAGCTTGATTTCGTCGGCGCCTTCTGCCGGGCCACGCTCAAGGTGGGCGGTGCCGGCGACGTCACCCTGGTGGCGGATTTTTCGAGCAACCTGATCCGCGATCTCGGCGTGGCCATCGGCAGCCGGCTCGACGTCGCGCTGCCGCCCGATCGGGTCAGGATCTACGCCGCGTGAGCCTTGCGGCGCCCACGCCACGGACGAGCCGACGCATGGGCCTGTCGCGCGATGACCTGATCATGCGTGGCGGCCTCGTCGTCCTGGCGGGGGTACTGCTTCTGATCGTCGGACTGCCGCTGTGGGCGCTGCTCGCCAAGGGCTTCGAGGACGGCGACGGCCGCTACGTCGGGCTGGCCAATTATGTGTCGTATTTCTCGACCCCGGCGATGTTCAATTCGGCATTGAACAGCTTCCATGTCGCGGCGGTAAGCACGGCGATCGTGGTGCCGGTGGCCTTCCTCTACGCCTACGCGCTGACGCGCGCGGTGCTGCCGGCCAGGTGGCTGTTCCAGGGTATCTCGCTGATCCCGATCTTCGCGCCGTCGCTGCTGCCTGGCCTGGCGCTGGTCTACCTGTTCGGCAACCAGGGCTTCTTCAAGGTGCTGCTCGGCGGCAGCTCGATCTACGGCTTCGACGGGATCGTGATCGCCCAGGTCTTCTACTGCTTTCCCCATGCCACCATGATCCTGGTCACCGCGCTGGCCACCGCCGATGCCCGGCTCTACGAGGCGGCCGATGCGCTGGGCGCTTCGAAGCCACGGGTCTTCTTCACGGTCACCTTGCCGGGCGCGAAATACGGCCTGATCAGCGCCGCGCTGGTGGTGTTCACTCTGGTGATTACCGATTTCGGCATCGCCAAGGTAATCGGCGGCAATTTCAACGTGCTGGCGACCGACGTCTACAAGCAGGTGATCGGCCAGCAGAACTTCTCGATGGGTGCGGTGGTCGGCATGGTGCTGCTGGCACCGGCAGCGCTGGCCTTCGTCATCGACCGGATGGTGCAGCGCAAGCAGGTGGCGCTGCTGACCTCGCGCGCCGTGCCCCTGATTCCCAAGCCCAAGGCCGGCCGCGACCTTTTCTTCACGGTGTTCTGCGCCACTATCGCTGCCGGCATCCTCACCATCCTCGGCATGGCGATCTGGGGCTCGCTGATCAAGTACTGGCCCTACAACCTCAGCCTCACGCTGGGGAACTACTATTTCTCCAACTTCGATGCCAACGGCTGGGAGTCCTACTTCAATTCGCTGCGCATGGCGGTGGGCGCGGCGATCGTCGGCACGGCGCTGATGTTCGTCGGCGCCTGGCTGAACGAGAAGACCAGGGGCTTCGGCATCGTGCGCGGCGTCGTTCAGCTGCTTGCCTTCCTGCCGATGGCCGTTCCCGGCATCGTTCTCGGGTTGGGCTACATCTTCTTCTTCAACGCGCCCAACAACCCGCTCAATTTCCTCTACGCCACGATGGCGATCCTGGTGATCAACACGGTGGCGCACTTCTATACGGTCGGCCACCTCACGGCGACCACGGCGCTGAAGCAGATCGATCCCGAGTTCGAATCGGTCTCGGCCTCGCTCAAGGTGCCGATCTGGAAAACCTTCAGCCGGGTGACCGCGCCGATCTGCCTGCCGGCGATCCTCGACATCGCGATCTATCTTTTCGTCAATGCCATGACGACGGTATCGTCGGTGATCTTTCTTTACGCATCCGACACCAAGCTCGCGTCAGTTGCCGCAGTGAACATCGAGGAGACCGGTGCCACGGCCGCCGCCGCCGCGCTCTGTGTCGTCATCGTGATAACCTCCGCGATCGTGAAGACAATGCATCTGTTGGCGGATCGCTTTCTGCTCGGACGCCTGCAGGCCTGGCGCCGTCGGTAGCCGGCGAGGAGGAACCATGAAGATCGACCAATTCGCGGTCCACGCTGGCCAGATCGTCGAACTGGTGGGTGTTTTCGTCCTGATTGCCGGCGCCGCGTTTGCCTGCGCTGCATTTGTGGTCCGGATGGCCCGACGCGTGACGTTCGAGGACGCCTATCAGAAACTGCGTGCCGACCTCGGTCGCGCCATCCTGCTTGGCCTCGAGTTCCTGGTGATTGCCGACATCATCGGCACGGTGGCCGTCGAGCCGACATTACAGAATCTGGGCGTGCTCGCGGTCATCGTGGCGATCCGCACGCTGCTCAGCTTCGCGCTGGAAGTGGAGGTAAGCGGGCGCTGGCCGTGGCAGCGGAACCGGGAGGAAGCGAACGGGAAGGGTACATGAAGCAGCTCCGCATCCCTGCCGTCTACATGCGCGGCGGCACCAGCAAGGGCGTGTTCTTTCTCGCCCACGACCTGCCGTCCGATCCGGTGGCGCGCGACCGGCTGCTGATGCGCGTGATCGGCAGCCCGGACCGCTACGGCAAGCACACCGACGGCATGGGTGGCGCCACTTCCAGCACCAGTAAGGTCGTGATCATTTCGAAGTCGGAGCGCGCGGGCTATGACGTCGACTACCGGTTCGGCCAGGTAGCGATCGATGCGCCGGTGATCGACTGGTCGGGCAATTGCGGCAACCTCAGCGCCGCGGTCGGACCGTTTGCGCTCAGCATGGGGTTGCTCGACGCGCCGGCCGACGGCATCGCCACAGTGAACATCTGGCAGGCCAACATCGCCAAGAAGATCGTCAACCATGTCGAGATGCGGGCCGGCGAGGTGCAGGAGCTGGGCGGCTTCGAGCTGGACGGTGTGGCTTTTCCGGCCGCCGAGGTGAAGGTCGAGTTTCTCGACCCCGGTGCAGATGAAGAGAGTGATGGCGCCGGCGGTGCGATGTTTCCCACTGGCCGCCGTATCGACACGCTTGACGTGCCCGGTGTCGGCCGGCTCGAGGCGACGCTGATCAATGCCGGCAACCCGACGATCTTCGTCGACGCCGCCGGGCTCGGCCTCAAGGGCACGGAGCTCCAGGGTGACATCAACACCGACAAGGCGATGTTGCAGCGCGCCGAGGCTGTCCGCGCGCTGGGCGCGGTCGCCATGGGGCTCGTTGCCACGCCTGAGGAAGCGACGGCGACGCGCCCGCACACACCGAAGCTCGCGTTCGTCGCTGCACCTGCGCCCTATACGGCGTCCGATGGCGCGCACGTCGAGTCGGCTTCTATCGACCTTCTGGCGCGGATCTTTTCCATGGGAGTGCTTCACCACGCCATGACCGGTACCGGTGCCGTCGCCATCGCGGCGGCAGCGGCGATACCCGATACGATCGTGTCGCGCGTGGCGCCGGTTGGCGCCGACGGCCGCGTGCGCTTCGGCCATCCCTCGGGAACGCTGAGTGTCGGCGCCGAGGCGCGCGAGCAAGGCGGCCAATGGACGGTAAGCAAGGTGATGATGAGCCGCTCGGCCCGTCGCCTGATGGAAGGCTGGGTTCGCGTGCCGGCTGCCTGAGCCGCCATGCATCATCACGCGCGACTTTGACAAAGCAGCGATGCCGTCTGTAGCATCGGCTATTCGACCCAGATGAGCGAATCGGAACGGGGATCAAGTGTAGCGTAATGCTCCGCGTGAATTGGTGACTTCACAATAGGGAGACGCAAACGATGACCAACATCAAGCGACGCAAGTTTACGAAGGCGGCAGTGGGCGGTGTGGCTGCCACCGCGGCGGTGACGACGATGGCCGCCCCTGCAATTGCCCAGGGAAAGCAGGAATGGCGCATGGTCACGAGCTGGCCAAAACTGTTTCCGGGCGGCGGCGTTGCGGCGGTCCGCTTCGCGGAGAAAATCGAAGCAGCCACCGGCGGACGGCTCACCATCAAGGTGTTTGCCGCCGGCGAACTGGTGCCGGCATTCGAGGCGTTCGACGCCGTGCAGCGCGGCACTGCCGATTGCATGCATTCGACGCCCTACTACTGGCAGAACAAGTCCAAGATCCTGAGCGTATTCACCACCGTGCCCTTCGGCATGACCAATGCCGAGTCGGTGGCGTGGCTGCGCTACGGCGGCGGGCAGGCGTTGTGGGACGAGATCTATGGGCAGTTCGGCCTAAAAGGATTCCACGCCGGTTCGACCAGCGTGCAGATGGCCGGATGGTTCAACAAGGAGATCAAGTCTTCGGCCGACTTCAAGGGCCTCAAGATGCGTATTCCGGGCCTCGGCGGTGAGGCGTTGCGCAAGCTGGGCGCCACCATCGTCAACCTGCCGGTCGGCGAAATCTTCGGCGCCCTTCAGTCCGGCGCCATCGACGCCACCGAGTGGGTCGGCCCTTGGCAGGATCTCGCCGCCGGCTTCTACAAGGTCGCGAAGTACTACTACTGGCCCGGCATGCACGAGCCGGCGACGCTGAACGAGATCACCGTCAACAAGGCCAAGTTCGAAGCCCTACCCAAGGATGTCCAGCAGATCTTCGCCTGGGGCTGCGGCGACGAGCACAGCCAGCTTACGGCCGAGAACGACGCCAGCAACGCCGGTGCGCTCGAGGTTCTGATCAAGCAGCACAATGTGCAGCTCAAGAAGCTTCCGGACGAATTCATCAAGTCCTACGGCAAGGCCGTTGGCGAACTGATGAAGGAAATGCGCGATTCGGGCGACGCAATTACAAAGAAGACGTTGGACTCGTACTACAAGTTCCAGCGCGAGCAGATGGCGTGGACCCGCATCGGTCTGCAGGAATACCTGAATGCGCGACTGATCGGGTTCCAGTTCACCTGAGATCTGCGAAGCATAGCGACATCGACGAGGGGCCGGCGGCAGCGCCGGCCCTTTTGTATGCCGGGCGGGCTAGTTCCCTTTCATCAACCGATCGAGGACCGGGTCGCTGGTCGGGGCGCCGGTCGGCGGCTGCTTGAGAAGCTGGTCGAGCGGTGAGCCAGAGGAAGCAGGCGCGCCGGTAGGTTTACCCTGCATGATGTCGTCGAATACCGATCTGGACGATGGTTCGCCGACGATGGCGACCGGTTCGGGGAAGACGATCTTGGGCAGCCAGGTCGCGGTCTGCGGGACCAGCCAGAGGAGGGCGATGGCAACCAGCTGCAGGCCGACGAACGGGATGATGCCGCGATAGATGTCACCCGTCGTGATCGAGGCTGGTGCCACGGCGCGCATGTAGAACAGCGCAAAGCCGACCGGCGGCGTGAGGAAGGCGGTCTGGAGATTGACGCCGATCATCACCCCTAGCCAGATCGGGCTGATTCCCATGGCGATGATGACCGGCGCCGTGATGGGCACCACGATCAGGACGATCTCGATGGTGTCCATGAAGAAGCCCAACACGAACATCACCATCATCACCGACAGTACGGCGCCGAAGGCGCCGCCCGGTACATCGACCAGCATCTGCTCGACCAGGTGTTCGCCGCCCAGCCCGCGAAATGCCAGCGAGAACACCGACACACCGAGCACGATGCCGAACACGAGGGCGCTGATCACGGCTGTGTTGCGCATGGCGCCCAGCAGCATGTCCCAGGAGAAGGCGCGATTGAACCCGGCCAACACCATCGAACCGATGGCGCCGATCGAGGCCGCTTCGGTCGGCGTGGCGATACCGCTCAGAATCGACCCCAGCACCGCCACGATCAGCAGCAGGGGCGGGATCAGGGCGCGTACGAAGCGGCGGCCGAGCGAGGCGCGTTCCGCGGCATCCATCACCAAAGCCGGGCAACTCGACGGGCGCACGACGGCGAGGAAGAGAATGTAGAGGATGTAGAGTGCGACGAGGCCGATGCCCGGCAGGAAGGCGCCGGCAAAGAGATCGCCGACCGACACCGGCTCCAGCGGCTTGCCCGTCTTCTGTGCCGCGAGCTGGTTGGCGCCCATCAGCAGGTCGCCGACGAAGATCAGGATCACCGAGGGTGGAATGATCTGGCCGAGCGTCCCCGAGGCGCAGATGACGCCGGTCGCAAGCTTGGGGTCGTAGCCGGCACGCATCATTGCCGGCAGGCTGAGAAGCCCCATGGTGACGACGGTGGCGCCAACCACGCCGGTCGATGCCGCCAGCAGGGCGCCCACGATCACCACCGAGATCGCCAACCCGCCGCGCATCGTGCCGAACATCTGGCCCATGGTTTCGAGCAGTGCTTCGGCGATTTTCGAGCGTTCGAGGATCGCGCCCATGAAAATGAACAGCGGTACCGCCACCAATACCTCGTTGGTCATCAGGCCGAAATAGCGCGACGGCAGGCTGGTGAGGATGATGGGGTCGAAGGCGCCTAGCGCCCAACCCAGTGCGGCGAAGAAGAGTGAGAAGCCCGCCAGACTGAAGGCAATGGGAAAGCCGAGGAGGACGCCGAATGTGGCGACAAAGAAGAGGGCAATGGCGAGGATCTCGCCGATCAGGACTGTGGACATCGTGATCGCCTCAGCCCAGCGGTCCGGCCAGGGTTTCGTGAGGTGGAGGTTCGCGGCCGCCCAGCACCAGTATGCTGCGCCCGGCCCACGCCAGCCCCTGTAACCCCAACAGGCCGACGAAGCCGAGTATTGCTGACTTGAGAACGTACATCGCCGGCATGCCGTTGTTCTGGACCGAGATTTCGCCGGTCTGCCAGGAGTAGGTGACGTAGGTCCAGGACGTCCATCCGAGCAGGACGAGCCAGGGCATCAGCAGGAAGATCACGCCGAAAAGATCGACCCAGGCTTTGCCGCGTGGTCCCATCTTGGCGTAGAAAATGTCGACTCTTACATGGGCATTGAGAAGATAGGCGAAGCCAGCCGCGAGCAGGAAGGTCATGGCGTGAGTCCAGATGTAGAGTTCCTGCATCCACACGAAGCCCATTCCGGCCGAGTAGCGCAAAAGGACGACGGCGGCGCAGATCAGCACCGTGGCCAGCGTGAGCCAGGCCACAACCCGTCCGACACATCGGTTGATCCAGTCGATTGCATTGACGGCACGCGCGAGAGTGTCCATTTACCCCCCACTCTTATCCGCCGGCCGCTGACATGGTACGCGCGCCCGCGCAGTTTCTGGAGCATAGCGTAGCCCATGGCCCGTGAGGTTCCAACCGGTGGGTTCGACGTCGTCGTGGTGGGCGGCGGTGCGATGGGATCTTCTGTCGCCTATCACCTCAAGAGCGATCCCAATTTCTTCGGTACCGTTGCGGTGGTGGAGCGCGATCCGACCTATGCACGGGCCTCGTCGGCCCTGTCGGCGAGCTCGATCCGACAGCAGTTCTCGACGCCGCTCAACATTCACCTCTCGCGATACGGCATCGACTTCCTGCGCCGCGCGCCCGAGCTGCTGGGTGTCGATCTCGGGCTGAAGGAGCCGGGCTATCTTTTCCTGGCGAGCGCCGCCGGTGCGGCCGTGCTGCGCGCCAACAACTCGATCCAGAAAGGCGAAGGCTGCGCGGTCGAATTGCTCGATCCTGCGGCACTCGCGGCACGTTTTGCCTGGATATCGACCACAGACATCGCGCTCGCTTCGCACGGCACCGCCAACGAAGGCTGGTTCGACGGGCCGGCGTTGATGCAGGGATTTCGGCGCAAGGCACGGGAACTGGGTGCGGCCTATATCGCGGACGAGGCGACGGAACTGGCGCCTCATGCCGTCACGCTGCGCTCCGGGCGAAGGATCAAGGCCGGCACAGTCGTGCTGGCGGCAGGCCCGTGGTCGGGACAACTTGCGGCGCGGGCCGAAATTGCGCTGCCGGTCGAACCCCGGCGGCGCTCGGTGTTCGTGCTCGATGTGCGTCCATCGCAAGGAAGAGGGCCGCCCGGCCTCACGCCGCTCACCATCGATCCCTCGGGCGTGTGGTTCCGGCCCGACGGCCGCTTCTATCTCGCCGGCACGACGCCCGCGGCCGGCAACGATCCGCCCGAGCCGCCGCTGGAAGTCCAGCACGCTGAATGGGACGACATGGTCTGGCCGGCGCTGGCGGCGCGGGTGCCGGCCTTCGAGGCGGCCAAGGTGGTGAATTCGTGGGCGGGCTACTACGAATACAACACCTTCGACCAGAACGGCATTGTCGGCAGACACCCCGAGAGGGAGAACCTGATCTTCGCCACCGGCTTCTCCGGTCACGGCATCCAGCAATCGCCCGCGGTCGGCCGCGCCGTTGCCGAACTGATCGTGCACGGCGGCTATCGCACGCTCGATCTCAGTCCCTTCGGTTATGACCGTATATCCGCAGGGCGGCCTATCCGGGAGCTGAACGTGGTGTGATACTCTCGCCGCAACGCGAGGGAGAGTGACGTGCCCGATCAAGCCCTGGTCAATTCGGATCTGCAGTCCGCGCTCGCCGAAGCGCGTCAGGCCTATGCCGACAGCAATCCCAAAAGCCTCGACCGCCACCGCGAGGCGTGCGAGGCGATGCCGGGTGGCAACACCCGCACGACGCTGCACAATTCGCCGTTCCCGCTCACTGTCGTACGCGGCGAAGGCTGCCGCCTGTGGGACGTCGACGGCCACGAATACATTGACGTGCTCGGCGAATACACCGCCGGTATCTACGGCCACTCCCATCCGGTGATCCGTGCCGCGATCGACAAGGCGCTGAACCATGGCTGGAACTACGGCGGCCGCAACGAAAACGAGGCCAGGCTCGCCAAGCTGATCGCCGACCGCATGCCGTCGATCGACCTGGTGCGTTTCACCAACTCCGGCACCGAGGGCAATGTCATGGCGCTGGCCGGTGCGCGTGTCTTCGCGCAGCGCAAGGGCCGGAGCGGGGCCACCAAGGTCATGGTGTTTCACGGCGGCTATCACGGCGGCGTACTCTATTTCGTGAGTGGCGGCAGCCCGGTGAACGTGCCCTACGAATATGTCGTGGCGCCCTATAACGACGTGGAAGGCACGCGGGCGCTGCTGGCCAAGCATGGCGAGGAATTGTTCGCCGTGCTTCTGGAGCCGATGCAGGGCAGCCACGGCTGCCTGCCGGGCGACGTCGGGTTCCTCAAGATGGTGCGCGAGGAGACCAAGGCACGGGGCATCACGATGATTTTCGACGAAGTCATGACCTCGCGACTCTCTCCCGGCGGCCTGCAGGAAAAGCATGGCGTCATTCCCGACATGACGACGCTCGGCAAGTACATCGGCGGCGGCATGTCGTTTGGTGCCTTCGGCGGCCGGCGCGACATCATGGAACTGTTCGACCCGACCAAGGCCGATTCGCTGCCGCACGCCGGCACCTTCAACAACAATGCGCTCACCATGGCGGCGGGCGTCGCGGGCTACGGCGAGGTCTATACACCTGCCGCTGCGGCCGAGCTGAACGCCCGCGGCGAGAAGATCCGCCAGCGGCTGAACGCGATCTGCGCGAACGACAAGGTGGCGTTCCAGTTCTCCGGCGTCGGTTCGATGATGACGGCGCATGCGACGTCCCGGCCGATCAGGACCGCGGCCGACATCGCCGCCGGCAGCCAGGACGCCAAGGAGCTGTTCTTCTTCGACATGATGGCGGCCGGCATCTGGATCGCGCGGCGCGGCTTCGTGGCACTGAACATCATGATCGGCGACGCCGAAGGCGAGCGCTTCGTGGCGGCCGTCGAGGAATTCGTGACGGCGCGCAAGGCGCTGTTGCAGGCGAAATGACCGACCCGAAGGACTTCCCACAACCGGTCTCCGGCACGGTCGTCCCGCGTTTTGGCGACGTTGCCACCTTCATGCGCATGCCGTTGTTCCGCGACCCGGCGGAAGTCGAGATCGGTATGGTCGGCGTGCCGTGGGACGGCGGCACGACCAACCGCCCCGGTGCCCGCCACGGTCCGCGCCAGATGCGCGATCTCTCCACCATGATGCGCCGCATCCACCATGTGACGGGCGTGGCGCCCTATGACCTCGCGAAGTGCGGCGATCTTGGCGATGCGCCGGTCAATCCCGCCAGCGTCGACGACTCGCTGGAGCGGATCGAAAAGCACTTCGCGAAAATCCATGCCGCCGGCACCGTCCCGCTGTCGGCCGGCGGCGATCATCTGGTGACGTTGCCGATCATGCGCGCCATCGCCGACCGGGCGCGGCCGCTCGGTATGGTGCATTTCGATGCCCACAGCGACACCTGGGATACCTATTTCGGCGGCTACAAGTACACCCATGGCACGCCGTTCCGCCGCGCTGTGGAAGAGGGGCTGCTCGATCCCCGGCGCGTGGTGCAGATCGGCATCCGCGGCTCGATGTACAAGCGCGACGACAACCAGTGGGCGGTCGATCAGGGCATGCGGGTGATCACCATCGAGGAGTATTTCGATCTCGGCGTCGAGAAGGTGATTGCCGAGGCCCGCCGCGTTGTGGGCGGCGGCCCGACCTATGTCAGCTTCGACGTCGACGGCCTCGATCCCGCCTTTGCGCCAGGCACCGGCACGCCCGAGATCGGCGGTTATACGCCGCACGAAGCGCAGCGCATGCTGCGCGGCCTGCGCGGCCTCGACCTGGTCGGCGGCGACGTCGTCGAAGTCTCGCCGCCCTTCGACATGAGCGGCAACACCGCCCTGGTCGGCGTCACCTTGATGTGGGAAATCCTCTGTCTGCTGGCCGAATCGGTGGCCAAGCGGAAGGGGCGACTCTAGGCCGCCATCTCGAGGATTTCCTTCACCTCGGCCGGGGTCGGGATGGGGCGCGGGTTGCGCGGGATCCAGGGGGTGCCCATCGCCTGGGTGGCGATGCGGTCGAAATGCTCGCGGCCGATCTTCACCTCGCCGAGGCTGCGCGGCATGTCCAGCCCACGGATGAAGGCGTCGAGCACGTCGCCGGCATCCTTGCCGGGATGACCCATGGCGTTGGCGATCAACGCCTGGCTCTCGGCATTGGCCGATTTGTTCCAGCGCATGACCGAGGGCAGCATGATGCACGAGGTATGGCCGTGCGGCACGTCGAAGACGGCGCCCAGCACATAGCCGATGCCGTGGCTGGCCCCCATCGGCACGCCGGCGGCGAGCCCGCCCATCGAAAGCCACGAGCCGAGCTGGCAGTCGAGCCTGGCTTTCATATCGGCCGGGTCGGTCTTCACGCGCGGCAGGCCGCGTGCCAGCAGCGACAGGCCATGCAGGCCGGAGGCGTTGGTGAATTCCGTCGATTCGTTGGAGCACACGCTTTCAACGCAATGATCGACGGCGCGGATGCCGGTCGAGAGGAACAGCCACATCGGCGTGTGGCGCGTCACCTCGGGATCGAGGATGACGGCCTGCGGGATGGTGAGCGGATGGCGGAACAGCTCCTTCACCCTGGTCGCCTCGTTGGTGACGCCGGCGATACCTGAAAATTCACCGGCCGAGAGCGTCGTGGGAATGGAAATCTGGCGCACCGTCGGCGGCTTCACGTCGGTGGCGCGGATCCGGTCCATCGCCTCGACGGTCGTGATGTCGTTGGCGAGGCAGAGCTGGACGGCCTTGGCACCGTCGGTGATCGAGCCGCCGCCCAGGGTGACGATCAGGTCGGCGCGGGCCTCGCGGGCCTGGGCAGTCGCGGCGACGATCGCCGAGCGCGGCGAATGGGCTGGCATGCTGTCGAAGGTGCCGACGCATTTGTTGCCCAGCGCCAGACGGACCTTCTCGACCTCGTCGGTCTTCCGGTTGAGCGTGCCGCTCACCATCAGGAGCACGCGCGCCGCACCCTGCGCCTTCACCAGCTCGGCGATCGATTGCGCCGCCGGCTTGCCGTAGTGGACTTCCTCCATGTCGGTGAAAACGACGCGGCCCGATGTCAGCATTGTGTCCTCCCTTGAGCCGGTAGTTTGCTATCTTGGCGGCCCGATCACCAAGGAAAAGACATGACCGGCACACGCGACGGCGCCATTGGGCGGGCGGAGAAGTATTTCGACGACGGCGGCTTCCTGGAGGAGTTGCAGCGGCGGGTGGCCATTGCCACCACCAGCCAGGAGACCGACTCGATGCCCGCCCTGCAGGAGTATGTCTCGGGCGAAATGACCGAGTCGCTATCGAAGCTCGGCTATACCTGCGAGGTGCAGCCCAACCCGCGCGCCGAGTACGGCCCGTTCCTGATCGCCCGGCGGGTGGAAGATCCGGCCAAGCCGACCGTACTGACCTATGGCCATGGTGACGTGATCCGCGGCCAGGAGGAGCAGTGGCGGGCAGGGCTCTCGCCGTGGAAGATCGTGATCGAGGGCGACCGCATGTATGGCCGCGGCACCGCCGACAACAAGGGCCAGCACACCATCAATATCGCAGCCCTTGCCTGTGTGCTGCAGGAGCGCGGGTCGCTCGGCTTCAACTCGACGATCCTGATCGAAACCGGCGAGGAGACCGGCTCGCCCGGTCTCGCCGATTTCTGCAAAGCCAACAAGGCGGCGCTGAAGGCCGATGCGCTGATCGGCTCGGACGGCCCGCGGCTCGACCATCGCCGGCCGACCATCTTCGGCGGCACGCGCGGCACGATGAACTTCAACCTCAAGCTCACGATGCGCGAGGGCGGGCATCATTCGGGCAACTGGGGCGGGCTTTTGGCCAACCCCGGCATCATCATGGCCCATGCGCTCGCCACCATCACCGACGAGCGCGGCCAGATCAAAGTGCCGGAATGGCGGCCGACGACGCTCACCAATTCGATCCGTGCCGCGCTGGCCGATGCCCATGTCGATGCCGGCGAGGGCGCACCGGAGATCAACGAGGACTGGGGCGAGAAATCGCTGACGCCGGTCGAGCGGGTGTTCGGCTGGAACAGCTTCGAGGTTCTGGCCTTCAGGACCGGCAATCCCGACCGGCCGGTCAACGCCATCCCGCCGAGCGCCATCGCCTACTGCCAGCTTCGCTTCGTGGTCGGCACCGATCCGCACGACATCCTGCCGGCGCTGCGCCGTCACCTCGACAAGCACGGTTTTGGCCAGATCGAGCTCGAGGCGGCGCGCGACGTGATCATGAACGCGACCCGGCTGGATCCCGACAATCCGTGGGCCAGGTTCGCCGCGGCCTCGATCGAGAAGACGGCCGGCCAGAAGCCCAACATGCTGCCCAACCTCGGCGGCTCTCTGCCCAACGAGGTCTTTACGGATATTCTCGGCCTTCCGACCGTCTGGGTGCCGCACTCCTATGCCGCCTGTTCCCAACATGCGCCCAACGAGCACCTGCTGGCACCGGTCGCGCGCGACGGGCTGCGTCTGATGACCGGCATCTTCTGGGACCTCGGCGCGCAGGGCCGCCCGGGGTAGACTGCCTCCATGCTGTCTGCCGACGAAGCCGCCGATCTGATCGAAGCCATCGCGTCCCGCCAGGATCGGGCGGCTTTCGCCAGCCTGTTCCGCCATTTCGCCCCCCGGGTGAAAGGCTTCATCATGCGCGGCGGGACGGATGCGGAGGCAGCCCAGGAGGTAGCCCAGGAGGCCCTGATCATGGTGTGGCGGAAAGCCGCCAGTTTCGACCGTAGCCGGGCCTCGGCCGCGACGTGGATCTACACCATCGCCCGCAACAAGCGCATCGACTTGCTGCGCCGGGGGCAAAGGCCGATCGACACCGAGGACTGGCTGCTGGTCCATGCCCCTGAAAGCGAGGATGCCGACAAATCCATCCTCGCAGGCCAGACGTATACGAAGGTGAAGGAACTCCTGACCGGCCTGTCGACCGATCAGCTCGTGGTGATCCAGAAGGCGTTTTTCGAGGACAAGACGCATACCGTCATCGCCGATGAGCTGAAGTTGCCCCTGGGGACGGTCAAATCTCGGATTCGCCTGGCGCTCGGGCGGCTGCGGGAAGCGTTGGAAAAGGACGAGACATGAGCCGCCATCCGGCCCCTGAAGAATTGCTGCTGGACTATGCCGCCGGTGCGCTGTCGCCGGCACCGGCACTGGCCGTGGCGTTGCATGTGGCGCTCGATCCGGCCGCCCGGCGCGCAGTCGACCGGTTGAACGCCGTCGGCGGCGCGCTGATCGAGGACGAAGCCGAAGCCTCGCTCGACGATGCCGCCCTGGATCAGGCGATGGCCCGGCTGGATCAGGTCGCAGTCGAGCCGCGGGCCGTGCCCGCCGTGCTGCAGCCGGGGTTCGAATGGGCGCCACCGCCGCTGTTGCCACATCTCCGGCCCGGCATGGGATGGCGGCGGATTCTGGGCAAATTCGACGAAATCCGCCTCGACGTACCGGGCGACGCCTACCGCGTGTCGCTGCTGCGGCTGGAGCCGGGGCATGGTCTGCCGGAACACAAGCACCCCGGCTACGAATACACCGTCTGCCTGCAGGGCGGCTATACCGATGCGACCGGCCGCTACACGGTCGGTGATTTCGCCGTCGGGCCGGGCGACCAGAGACACGAGCCCATTGCCGACGCCGGCGATCCCTGCATCGCGCTGATCGTGGTCGAGCGGCCGATTGTCCTTACCGGACCGTGGGGCCGCTGGCTGAATCCGCTGGTGCACCGCGGCATTATCTGACGCGGCGATCTGCCGGCGTTGACCGCCAGATGGCTTGCCTTCAGGTTTGCCGGCTTGAAGGGGAGAATTCATGCCGCGCATTCCGTACTACGAAGTCGAAACCGCCACCGGCAAGCATGCCGAACTGCTCGGCAAGCTGAAGCCGATGCTCAACATCTACCGCATGCTGGCGAACTCGGAGCAGGGTGCGAAGGGATTCCTGCGGATGGGCAATGCGCTGCTTTATCGCTGCGAACTCGATCCCGTCCTGCGCGAGCTGGCGATCATCCGCGTCGGGCGGTTGAGCCGGGCCGCCTACGAGGTCTTCCAGCACGAGCGCATCGGCCGCGACGTCGGCGTCGCCGAGGAGAAGATCGCGGCACTTCGCGATGCCACCATCGAGGCGCCGGTCTTCACCGACAACGAGAAGGCCGTGCTGCGCTACACCGACGACGTGGTGCGCAACGTGAAGGCGTCGGACAAGACGCTGAAGGCCGTCCAGGCGATCATGACCCCGGGCGCGCTGGTCGAGCTCACCCTCACCATCGGCTACTACATGATGGTCAGCCGGTTCCTCGAGACCATGGGCGTCGAGGGTGAGGACGGCCAGGCCGAGTGGCTGAAGACGGCGAAAATCTGAGCGTAGGAGTAGAGCGATGGCGTACCGGGTCCTGATCGCGCAGTTCATGCACGAGACCAACACCTTCAGCAAACTGCACACCACGCTGGAGGATTATCGCAAGCGCTGGCTGATCGAGGGCGAGGCGATGGTGCCGCGCTTTATCGGCACCAGGAACGAGGTTGGCGGCTATATCGACGCGGTGAAGAAGTATGGATGGGAGCCGGTGTGGGCCGGGGCCGCCAATGCCACCCCGTCGGGCAAGCTCACGAAGGAGTGCTGGGAGACCATCCGCGACATGATCGTGGATGCGGCGAAGAAAGCCGGCAAGCTCGATGCCGTCTGTCTCTCGCTGCATGGCGCGGCGGTGACGGAAACCGAGGACGATGCCGAAGGCGCGCTGCTCGAGGCGCTGCGCGGCATCGTCGGGCCG
>CALDNT010000287.1 GCA_937915145.1 uncultured Reyranella sp. | reverse complement strand
CCGAGCAGGCCAAGGAAGATCAGCAGCCCGATCATGTAGCGTGTCAGGTCACGGCGTTCGTCAAGGCGCGTGGCAATGCCGTCGAGCATCGCGCGCGTCGCCATTGGGGAGAGGTGGAAATTGTCCTGCTGCTCCCCCAGCATTGCCGCCATCGGTGACAGAAGATTGATCGAGTCGGTCTCGAGCGGCGGTGCGTCCTTCTCACGGCGTTGGAATCGGCGCAGCCACAACACCTCCGGCCTCAGCGAGATCACCTGACGCATGACGAAGAAGATGCCGAGGACCAGCACACCCAGGATTACGCCATTCAGGATCGGCGTGTTCAGAAAGACCCGCAGCAGGTCATGCCACAGTACATAGGCGAGGCCGCCCACCGCTCCCAGGAACAGAAGCATACGAACGAGATACGGAAGGGGATTGCTCATCTTGTGAGCGCCCCCGGCGGAGTGGCTGGTACCGTTCACGAGTTGAGAACCAGGATGTCGACCCGTTCGTTACCGCCGCTGCCGCCGTCGCCGGCATAGGCGCCGGCCTCGATCCGCGACTTCACGTCCTTGTCGATCAGGTAACTGCGCATCACCTGTGCGCGGGCAAGGGAAACCTCTCGGCTTTCCGGATCTCTGCTGCCAGCGTAGCCGGAAGCTGGTCCACTGGACTGCCAGGGATTGAAGGCGGTCACATTCGATCCCTGGCCGAAGGCTGATGCCGCGCTAAGACCCAAAACGGCAAAGGTGAGACTGCGCACGGCGACCGAAGACGTTGGCATAACCGATTGCCTTTCAAAGGATTTGGCGACTCGAAACAGTCTACAGCAAGGGCGCGCGCTGGCAGTCGGAGAATAGCCAAAGGAGGCCGGCCACTCAACATGCCGGGGGGTAGATGCACGACACGCGTCGGTCGATGATTCTGACACAACCAAAGTCGAGACCTCTGGTGTGGCCACTGGCGCGATCCAGAGGGAGTGCGGGCTAAAGCGACTCGACCGGGCGGTTGCCGGTGAGGATTTCGACCATCGCATCGCGCAGGCCTGCATTGCTGGCCAGAATCGAGGGGCCGCCCAGGACGTAGGGTTGGCCCGATATGTCTCCCACGAAGCCGCCGGCTTCACGCACCAGCAAAACGCCGGCGGCAACGTCCCACGGCGCGAGACCAAATTCAAAGTGGGCATCAAAGCGTCCGGCAGCCACGAAAGCGAGGTCGAGGGCCGCAGCACCCCAGCGACGCACGCCGGCGGTGCGTTCCATCACGGCGGCGAGCTTGGGGATATAATCTGCATGGCCGCTCTTGCCGATATTGAGCAGGCCCGTCCCGACCAAGGCACGCGCCGGATCCTTGCGGCCCGAGACGCGCAAACGGCGCGACCGGGCAGCCGGCGTGTCGACGAAGGCACCGCTGCCCTTTTCGGCCCAGAACAGTTCATCGGAGATCGGTTGATAGATGACGGCGGCGATGACCTCGCCCTCGCGTTCCAGGCCGATCGAAATGGCGAAGTGTGGGACGCCGTGCAGGAAATTGGTCGTACCGTCGAGCGGATCGACGATCCAGCGATTGCGGCCGTCGCCCTTGATCTCCGTGCCCTCCTCACCGAGGAAGCCGTATTCCGGCCGCGTCTTGAGAAGTTCGGCACGCAGGACACGTTCGGCTTTGATATCCGCGTGGCTGACGAAATCGCCCGGACCCTTTTCCGAGACCTGCAAATGTTCGACTTCGCCGAAATCGCGCTTCAGGTTCTTGGCTGCGGCGAACGCGGCGCGGATCATCACGGTGATGGTGGCCGAACGTGGTGCCAGTGAGCGGCGTTCGGGCGGGCCCGACCGTTCCCGGCCCGGCGCCATCGGGGCGCGGCCGACGCGCGCCACGGGGCGATCGCCGAATGAGCGGTCTCTGGGGGGGCGATCGGTCGGAAGGGCCACGGTGCGGTTAGTCCTTCGCGCGTTCCATGTAGCTGCCATCTTCGGTGTTGATCACCAGCCGCGTGCCGACGCCGATATGTGGCGGCACCATCACGCGGATGCCACCCTCGACGACCGCAGGCTTGTAGGAAGAAGAGGCCGACTGCCCTTTGACCACGGCGTCGGCCTCGGTGACTGCCAGGGTCACGGTCTTGGGCAGTTCGATGCCGACCGGCGTGCCTTCATAGAGGGACACCGCCACTTCCATGCCATCCTGGAGAAAGCGCGCGAGGTTGGAGTCGAGCACATCGGCTCCGACCACCAGCTGCTCGAAGTTTTCCTTGTCCATGAAGGTAAAGCCGTTCTCGTCCTTGAACAGGAAGGTGCACTCGCGGTCATCGATATGAACCCGCTCGATGGTCTCACCGGAACGAAAGCGCTCCTGCAGTTTGTTGCCCTCGCGCAGCGCCTTGGCCTCGATGGTTACGAACGCACCGCCCTTGCCGGGGCTGATGTGTTCCACCTTGGAGGCGACCCAGAGCTTGCCGTTGTAGTCGAGGACGTTGCCGGCGCGAATGGAATTGACGGGAACTTTCATGGGCTTACCGGGGCTCGTCACAGGTTCGGATGAATGGAATGCGGCCTCGTCCGCAATCAGCGGCGAGGCCGTTGGCGGGCCTTCTATCAAAGGCAGCCCGAGGTCGCAACCGCCGGTCAGAGCCCCAGTTCGGCCTGTTTGCGCCTCGGCAAGGCGGCAGCGATCACGGCATGGGCCCGCTTGAGGTAGGCCTTGAGTTCCAGAGGCGTCAGAACCCGTGGGTCATCCAGCGCCACCCACTTGGCGCGGGCGAGATATGGGGCCGGTCGAAATCCCTCGGCATGAGACAGCGCCTCGAAATGCTCGTTTGGGCATTTGAAGCAGATCCGGCCGACCGAATGGTCGGGCGGCGCGATCAGGCAGAACATCTTGCCGCCGACCTTGAAGACGATCACGCCTTCCCACTGCACGGTCCGGGTCGCGGCAGGCAGTTTGCCGCAGAAGGCGTCGATCTGCTTGGGTGTCATTGCGGACACACCCTACACGGCGTCTGCGGCGCATGCGATGGTCCGCCATGACCGAATGGCACCCCGACCGGCTCAGCCGACGCCTGCCTCATCTGGAGGCGCGCGCGCGCCTGCTGGCGGCGATGCGGCAGTGGTTCGCAGGCGAGGGCTTCGTCGAGGTCGAGACACCGATCCTTCAGGCGGCTCCTGGCGCCGAAGTCCATCTCTCGGGCTTCGCCACGGAATGGAAGCTGCCCAACGGCGAGGAGCGCGAACGCTGGCTGCACAGCTCGCCTGAGTTCGCGATGAAGAAGTTGTTGGCCGGCGGCGTTCCAAAACTGTTCCAGTTCGCGCGCGTGTTCCGCAATGCCGAGGGCTCGGCGCTGCACCATCCCGAATTTACCATGCTGGAATGGTATCGGGCCGGTGTTGGCTACGAGGCCATCATGGCCGATTGCGCGGCGCTGTTGACGCTCACCGGCGTTGAGGAGCTGCGCTGGCAGGAGTATCGCTGCGATCCCCGGGCCGAACCCGAGCGGCTGACCGTGGCCGAGGCTTTCCAGCGCCATGCCGGCGTCGACCTGTTCGCCACCGTTGGCAGTGCCGAGACGCTGTCGCGGCTCTCGGGCGTGACGATGCATGCGGGCGACAGTTGGGAGGACGTGTTCTTTCGAGTCATGTTCGGCAAGATCGAGAAGCGGCTCGGCATCGGCCGGCCCACGATCCTTTGCGAGTACCCGATCTCAATGGCGGCGTTGGCGCGCGCCAAACCGGGTGATCCGCGGGTCGCCGAACGCTTTGAGCTTTATGCCTGCGGGGTCGAACTTGCCAACGCTTTCGGTGAGTTGACCGATCCGGCGATCCAGCGCGCGCGATTGCAGGCAGACATGGACGAGAAGGAACGCCTTTACGGCGTGCGCTGGCCGGCGGATGAGGATTTCCTGGCGGCGCTCGACCATGGGCTGCCGGCATGTGCGGGTATCGCCCTCGGCTTCGACCGGCTGGTCATGCTGGCGACGGGCGCCTCGCATATCGAAGACGTTCTGTGGTTACCCGTCCGCTGAGAAGAGTTCGTTGAAGGCACGTACCGCCGCTTCGGGGCCGTCCTTGTGGTTCCAGACGCCACCGGCGACGGCCAGGAAATCGGCCCCGGCGGCGATCACCGGGCGGCAATTCTCGACGGTGATGCCGCCGATTGCCACACACGGGATCTCGAACAGCTCGCTCCACCATTCGACGATCTCCAGCGACGCCGGCGTGGTGACGGCTTTGGTGTTCGAGGCAAAGAAGGCACCGAAAGCCACGTAGTCGGCGCCGGCTTCCGCCGCCGTCATGGCGAGGTCGCGCGAGGCCTTGCAGGTCACACCGACCTGGCGCTGGGGGCCGACGATACGCCGCGCCTCGGCATAGGGCATGTCGTCCTGGCCGACATGTACGCCGTCGCAGTCGAGTTTCACCGCGAGATCGGGCCGGTCGTTCATGATGAAGGCCACGTCGCGCTGCTGGCAGACCGGGCGCAGTGTGTCGGCGGCGCGGGCGATCGCGTCGTCGTCTGTGTCCTTCAGGCGCAACTGGAAGGCCGCAACGTCGCCGCCATCCAGTGCCGCGCGCAAATCGGCGGCGAAGATCGCAGGATGCTCGATGCGTTGGGGCGAGATGAGATACAGGCGGGTCATTATGATTTGGCCATGGTTTATGCGGTCTCTGCCGCGCCGTCGAGTCGATCCGCCATCCGTCAAAAACTTGTCGTTGTCCCGGTCCGCGGGATGGTTTAATGGCGCCCAACTGTCGAGCGGGTGAACGTGAGCAAAGCCAAGCCAACGAAAACGGTCTTGCTGGTGTTGGTATCAACAATCGCGAGCCTGCTTGTGGGAATCGAAGTCGCGGCCTACCTGACCGTTCCAGGGATCGCGATGTCGTCCGAAGGCGACGGTCTGGTGATCTTCGATCCCGAAATCGGCGCGATACCCAACCCCAGTTCGTACAACAGGCGCATCTATCCCGCGATCAAGGACAGGAAGGCGTTCGCCTTCGACGTCTATACCAACGATCGTGGCGCCCGCGTCGACGGGCCCGGCGAGCGGAGCCCCGCCCGTGTCGACATCCTCACGGTTGGCGATTCATTCACTTGGGGCTACCACCTCGAAAATCCGCAGACCTATGCGAGCACGATCGGGCGGAAACTTAAGGCGAGCGTCTCCAACCTCGCCATGGCGAGCTATGGCACTACGCAGTCGCTGCAGATCCTGCAGCGAAATCGCGATCTCGCGCCCAGGCTGATCGTCTATGGCATGATCGCCCATCATTTCGAACGCAACGTCATGCCGTGCGCACCGTCCTACTACCCATTCTGCCTCGATGTTTCCCATGTCGTGGCGGATGAGCACGGCGATCAGCGGATTGCGCCGCCGTGGAGCAATGGCGTGCGGCGCCTCCAGCAGCAGCTCGCGGGTGACTACTACAATCCAGAGAGCTGGCTGATGCATGGCATCGACGTCATACAGGGCCGCATTGAGTACGCGCGCGCCACGTTCGATGAGGCCGACGAGCCAAGAAAGAACCGCGCCATGGCGTTCCTCTTGCGCGAAATGGAACGCACCGCGGCCGAGATGGGCACCCAGCTGCTCGTCGTCTATCTTCCCACGAACTATTGGGGCCCGCCGGCGGGCCTGGCGGGTGCCATCGGCAATATCCGGCTGCTCGATCTCACCGAGAGTTTCAAGCGTAACAAGGAAGCGGGCGGACCCAATCCCTATATCGTCGGCGACGGGCATCCGAGCGCGGCCGGCAATGCGCTGATCGCCAGCGAGATTGTCAAATACATCCGCCGCGAAGGCCTGCTCGAGTAGCTGCGGGCAGGTGCCCGCAGCTCGCAGCATTCGTGGCTACATCTTGCCCTGGTAGATGCTGATGATCCTGTCGAGCATGTCGAGCGCCTCGGCGCGCGGGCGCTGGAAGGTGTTGCGGCCGATGATCGAGCCGTTGGCGCCGCCGTCGCGCAGGCCGCGCACTTCCGTGAACAGGCCTTCGAGATCCTTGGCCTCACCGCCGGAGAACACCACGATGCGGCGGCCGTTGAAGGTTGCCTGCATCACATGCTTGATGCGGGCGGCCAGCGTCGAGGTGTCGACCTTGGCCTTCTCGTAGGCGGCCTTCGCCTCGGGCTGCCACAGCACATTGGTCGGCGGCTTCACCTTGATGATGTGGGCGCCGAGCAGGGCCGCGATATGGGCGGCATAGGCGCAGACGTCGAGCGCTGTCTCGCCGGCCTTGTCGAGCTTGCCGCCGCGCGGATAGGACCACATGACGACGGCGAGGCCGACCGACTTGGCCTCCTCCGACATCTCGCGGATCTCTTCCATCATCTCGTACTGGTCTTCCGAACCGGGATAGATCGTGAAACCGATGGCAGCGCAACCAAGCTTCAGCGCATCCATCACCGAGGCCGTGACTGCCTGGTCTTTGTTGGTCGAGAGCGAATTGGCGCTGTTGACCTTGAGGATGGTTGGAATGGCGCCGGCGAAAGTGTCGGCGCCGGCCTCGAGGGGGCCGAGCGGGGCAGCATAGGCGTTCAGCCCGGCGTCGATCGCCAGTTGGTAGTGGTAGTGCGGATCGTAGGCGTCCGGATTGGGCGCGAAGGAGCGGGCTGGGCCGTGCTCGAAGCCCTGGTCGACCGGCAGGATCACCATCTTGCCCGAGCCGCCGAGCCGGCCGTGCATCAGGATGCGCGCAAGGTTGCCCTTGGTGCCGGGATTGTCGCTTTCGTAGTTATCGAGGATTTTCTTGACGTTACGGGTGATTTTCATCGCCTGCTCCCAAAGTATTCATTGCGGCCGAAAGCGGCGCCGGTGATAGCGGGCGCGGCCTATTCGTTCAAGCCCTTGCCCGGATAGGGGTGGTTGGCGACCCAGTGGTTGGCGATATCCAGCCGCCGTGTAACCCACACTCCCTGATGCTTCTGGATGTGATCCAGCAGCCGCCAAAGGCCCGCAGTGCGGCCCGGATGGCC
>CALDNT010000286.1 GCA_937915145.1 uncultured Reyranella sp. | reverse complement strand
GCATCAGCCGCGCCAGTTCGCGCGCGTTGATGTCATTGCTGCCGCCCGGGGCATAGCCGACGACAAACGTGACGGGTCCGCGGCAGTCCTTTTTTCGTGTCCGTTTCTAGCTGCCTTCAGGTCGGCCCGGGCATTCCACGCGCAAGATTGAGTCCCGAGAAGTCAATAACAGCGCCCATTGGAACCGACTAGAGGTTGTATTACTCTGTGTCCGGGAGAGACTAACATGAAAATCTTAATCACCGATGTTACGGAGATGCATCAAGGAAATTTTTGCGTCGCTGGATGGAGTCTAACCAATCAGGCAATGGTGCGACCTTTGCCCAACGGCTCCAATTGGACGGCACCCTTGCTCACCGCATACAAAGTGATGCCAGCCGTAACAATCGAAATACATGCAACTAACGCGACAATATCCGGCACCTACCCCCACAAGACCGAAGACATGCCAATTGATGCAAGTAAGATCACCTTCGTTAGCCCAGGGCCAATCAATTGGTGGGGCACGACTGCACCAGTTACGGCAAGTACAATAAGCGATGCCTTCGGCGGAAAACTCATTTCGCCAAATCAATGGGAAGGAGCGTATACCGGAAACTATGTAGCCGAAGGAACTCACATTAGATCGCTTGCGGCAGTGAAAGTACTCACTGGCAGGCTGGAATTTTACGAGCGGGACTACAAAGGAACTAAGAGTCTCGGCGCCTATCTAAATAACAGATGGAGTGGATTGCTTTGCGTTCGTCACCTTTGAGTGCTGGCTTTACTCCCAGACCTGCGCTGTACTTGCGTTAAGAAACGAGACGCTTAAGGGCGCTCCCTGAGGTGGCGTGAAACACGTCAAAGACTTGTCGTAGGGTTGATTCGCTCTCACCTTCTATGTCTGCAAGATTCTTAATATCCAGCAGTAGCTCACTGGGGACAGCCCTTTGCTTCGTATTGATGTCGATAAAGAGTCTCGATTCTTGCGTTCGCGTTAGGTTGTTGTAGATCACTACAGGCACGCGCAGTGGTGTCTTAGATTTTGAAAATCCGTACACACGATGCTGGCCGTCAAGAATCAAAAAGGCACCAGGCGTGTCATTGAATTCTAGTGTCTTGCCGCGCCCTATTACCTTCAGCTGTGCATTTTCTTGTGCTGAAAGGACGATTGAATTCGGTATCGAACCGAGACCATTGTCGATGTAGTCGGCGATTTCTTGGGCTCGTCGAGCGTCTAAGACTCGTTGAAAGCCCTTCTTGGGGTCCTCTTTGCGTGTCGACACAGTACATGTTCGTGCGAGGACATCTGAAGGCATTGTCAAAGTGTAGAACTGATAGCTACCTTGACTGACCAAGCTCACGCTGTAGCGCAGACGATCAGGCTCGAGAGTTAGTTGTTGGTCCATGAACCCGATCACCTTTAGCAATTAGACTAGCCAAGTAGAGTTCTGTGTCTGCCTGCAAGAGTCAGGCGTGGCGGTTGTATCACGATATCGCAGTTCGCGGCAGAGAAGAGACACTGATAGCAGGCTTCCATTGACTTCTTATTCATTAATCTTGGGCCCTATTCCGACGTAACTCCAGCACTCTCACTCTATCGAATCGCGCCCCTCACCTAACCTCTCCCCTAGCAGCGGGAGTTGTTGGCGCGGGTCGGCTCGCGGTGCCGGCTGGTCGCCGGCCCGCTCGTCAGCGGCCCACGCCGAGCCGCCAGCGCGATGCCCTGCTTCGATACGACTTGCTCGTATGAGGTTGATACTTGTTCCGCAGCTTGAAGCCGGACCGGTCCGCGCGCCGCGGTTCGAGGACCCAGACCTCGCGGTCCGAATGCAGCCCACCGCCGCGCGTGGCCAGCATCGAAGTCGTGCGGGCCCGGTGCAGCGGGAATGGAGACCACCGTTGGCGGCGCCCGCCTTGTCCCAAGCCGCCTTGCGTCTGGCAAGCGTCGCGGCATCGTCGATGCGCGGGGCAGTTCAACTCGCTCCCGTCGAGGTCAACCACGACCTCGTCGCCGTCCTCGATGAGGGCGACCGGACCGCCTAGGGCGGCCTCGGGGCCGACATGGCCGACGACGAGGCCACCCGAGCCGCCGGAGAAGCGGGCATCGGTCATCAGGCCGATCACGATGTTGCGCTCGCTGCAGAGGGTGGCGTGTAGGCGTGCGGCATGCCGCCCTGTCGCACAGTCCATCGAGTGGAAAAGAGGTCCTTCGACTACGCTTCGCTCCGCTCCAGGGCGGGGGCTACCCCGCCCGAGACGACGGAGGAGACCATATGCGAGAGCCCTGCCCTCACGGGAGGCGAGGAACATGAGTGGCGCACACCGATGCGCGAGCACTGCTCTTCACACCATTGCCCTCCTCCGCCGGATGCGACAGTTTCGGCCGGGCAGGCCCGGGGCGGGCAACGCCTCCATCGTCGATCCAGGGAAAGCCGGGACACATCTCATGAAGGGCACAGACGATATCTACCGGGTTCCCGCCGTCGTGCTGTTCTGCGTCGGCGCCTACGATCTGGTGCGGGGGTTCATGCACACCTTCCTGCTGAAGTGGTCGGCCGTCCACTTCGCCGGGTTCGACCTGGCGACGGTGCCCCAGGACCAGGTCTTCATGCTCGGCGCCTTCGGCATTTCCAATTTCCTGACCGGGATGCTGCTGCTGCTGATCAGCCTGCGGGCCCGGCACCTGGCGCCCCATGCCTTGATCATCGTTCCCGTCGTCTATCTGATCGGCTGGCTGGGAATCCGTTCGGCCGGCGTCCATGGCGAGTCGGCGTACGAAGGCAGGTACCTGATGTTCGTCTACTTCGCCGTCTGCCTCGGCGGCTTCGCCGCCTTCCTGGCGATCCGGGCGCGGCGCAACCGCGGCGGGGCCTGACGGCCGCCCCGCCCCGCTCCACCAAAGCCCCGCCGGAGGATTTCCAGATGAAAGCTTTCGCCGCCGCCACACTCGTCGCCGTCACGGCCGCCTCCCTCGCCATCTCTCTGCCGGCCGCGGCCCAGACCGCCACGGCAAGCTTCAGGACCGCCGACGGCAAGGACGCCGGCAGCGCCGAGCTGGTCCAGACGCCGGCGGGTGTTCTGGTCCGGCTGTCGGTCAAATCCCTGCCGCCCGGCGAGCATGCCTTCCACATCCATGGCGTCGGCAAGTGCGAGCCGCCGTTCACGTCGGCCGGCGGACACTTCAATCCGGCCGGGAAGAAGCACGGGATGATGGCGGCCGACGGCCCGCATGCCGGCGACATGCCCAATCTCCACATCCCGGCCGACGGCGCGCTGGCGGTTGAGGTGCTCAATCCCGCGGTCACGCTGGAAAAGGGCAAGCCGAACGCGCTGTTCGGAGCCCAGGGCACGGCGCTGATCGTCCATGCCGGCAAGGACGATTACAAAACCGACCCGACCGGCGATGCCGGCGGCCGCATCGCCTGCGCCGTCATTCGATAAGCGGGTAGCGCGGCCGACAGAGATATCCCGCGGTGGATCGGCGCTATTTCTTGTCGACCGCAGGGACTTCGATCTTGATGTTCATGTTCTTCGAATCGCTCTGGCCCGGCATATGTCCGCCGAACATGATGAAGCCGCCCACCGCGACCACAACGACGAGCCCGCCCACGATCATGTAGAGCATACCGTTGTTTCCGCTGCTGTTTTCGGCCATCGCTATCCCCTGATGCTGCCTGATATGGGGACAACGCGGGACGGAGCCCTGCGGTTCCCCGGATGGAGCAGGTGCCGGGTCTGCGTGGGTCAATTCAACCTGGGGCGATTCAGCCGGGTGCGTGGAACGCCCCGGCTCCGGCAGCGTTAGCCGTACACACGAAATCGTCTGTGGAGGCCGCCATGAGCAACGCGAAGAAGAAAGACATTGCCGACAACCCCGGCAAGGAAATCTCCAGCCCGTCGGAAGTGGTGAAGGCGCCCGACCTGTCGGCGAAGGAGAAAGCCGCTGCGCTGGAGGAACTGGAACTCGACGCCCGCCTGATGCAGGTTGCGACGGAAGAGGGCATGGCCAGTGCCGAGGGCACGGAGCCCGACAAACTCACCGAGGTGAAAAAGGCCCAGCACAAACTCGGCATCGACGCGGCGAAGAAAAAGGACGACGGCGGCCCCAACAAGGCCGGCATGTAGCCCCCGCCCTCCCTTCACGGGCGCGCGGTCAGTTCCTCCGCGATCTCGACGATCTCGCGCGTGCGCGTGACCTCAGTTCCCCAGAAATGGTCGAACTCGGCGATCTGGGCGGCGAGTGCCGCCGAGTCGAGAATGGCCTCGGCCTCCTCGACGCTGGGGAATTCGTAGAGTGCCAGATGCACCAGGGGATTGGTCCGGCTCCAGCAGCGCCACGCCCGCTGCGCACGGAAGGCCTTGAACGCCGACGGCAGATGTTCGGTGCGGTACCAGTCGTCGAACTTCCGCCGGTCGGAGAGCTTGTTCAACCTGGCGCGAACGATGAGAACGGCTGTGGCCACGAGCACCTCCCGGTCGACTGGTCTTCAGGACACGCAACGCACGCGGACACGGCTTACTGCCGCCAAATCATAGGCGAGCCGCCGATGCGCCGTCACCCCGTCAATCTTTCGTCTTGCCCTCGTCTTGCCCTGCCCCTGCCGGCGGTTCGCGCAGCGAATGGGCCGGAGGGGCGGGTCAATCGTGCGGTTCGGGCGGCGGCCGGATCGTGACAAGATCGGCGCCAGACAAAGAGAGGGAACCAAACCATGACCCGCATGACCGGCGGCGACGCCATCGTCGATTCCCTGTTGCGCCACGGCATCGACACGGTCTTCGGACTGCCGGGCGTGCAGATGTACGGCCTGTTCGATGCCTTCGCCCGCAATGCCAACCGGCTGAAGGTGATCAACGCCCGGCACGAGCAGACCACCGCCTACATGGCGCTGGGTTATACGCAATCGACCGGCAAGCCGTCGGCCTTCACGGTGGTGCCGGGCCCCGGGGTGATGAACACCATGGGGGCGCTGACCACGGCGTGGGGCGTCAACACGCCGATCATGTGCATCACCGGCCAGGTGCCGAGCGCCATGATCGGCCGCGGGCGCGGCCAGCTGCACGAGATGCCGGACCAGCTCGCCACGCTGAAGACGCTGCTGAAGTTCGCCGAGCGTATCGAACATCCGACCGAGGCGCCGCGGGTCATGGCGCGCGCCTACCAGGCGATGGTGTCGGGCCGTCCCGGTCCGGTCGCGGTCGAGATGCCGTGGGACATGTTCCCGGCGACCGCCGAGGTGACGCCGATCGAACCGCTCGGCAAGTGGGGCAATCCCGTGCCCGATCCCGACAAGATCGCGGCGCTGGCCAAGCTGGTCGACGGCGCCCGGGCGCCGATGATCTGGGTCGGCGGCGGCGCGGTCGAGGCCGGGCCGGAGATTCTCGCTTTGGCGGAAAAGATCGGCGCGCCGGTAGTGTCGCTCCGCATGGGCAAGGGCGTGGTCGATTCGCGCCACCCGCTGTCGCTGAACACGGTCGGCGGCTTCGAGCTGTGGGACAAGACCGATTTGCTGATCGGAATCGGCACGCGGCTCGACGTGCCGATCGCGCGCTGGGCGCCGGCGCCGGCCGGCCTCAAGACGGCGCGCATCGACATCGATCCGATCGAGCACCGCAGGCTCACCGTCGACATCGCGATCGTGGCCGACGCCGCCGACGGCACGCGCGCGCTCACGGCGCTGGTGAAGGCCAAGGACGATCCGGCGCGGCGTACGGCCGTGGCTGCAGCGAAGGCCGCGGCGCTGGCGGCGATCGAGAAGGCCGAGCCGCAGTATTCCTACATGAAGGTGCTGCGCGAGGTGCTGCCCGACGACGGCATCGTGGTCGATGAGGTGACGCAGCTCGGCTACATCCTGTGGTACGGCTATCCCGTCCACCAGCCGCGCCGCCTGATCTCCTCGGGCTTCTCCGGCACGCTGGGCTACGGCTTCCCGACGGCGCTGGGCGTCAAGATCGCCAATCCCGACCGGCCGGTGGTGTCGGTCACCGGCGACGGCGGCTTCCTGTTCGGCGGTTCCGATCTCGCCACGGCGAAGCAGTTCGGCATCAACCTGGTGACGGTGGTGGTGAACAACTCTTCCTACGGCAATGTGCAGCGCGACCAGCAGCGGATCTACGAGGGCCGCCATTCCGGCGCGGTGCTGACCAACCCCGACTTCCAGGCCTATGCCCGCGCCTTCGGTGTCGGGGCGTGGCGGGTCGAGACCGCCGATGCCTTCCGCGGCGCGCTCAAGGAAGCGCTGGCCAGCGAGGCGCCGGCGGTGATCGAAGTGATGTCCGACATCACCAAGGACTATCCGCCCTACAAGTTCCATCAGCCGCGGCTGCCGTAAGAGGAGATTCGACGATGGCAAAGACTCCCGCACGCAACGCCAAGGGCAGACAAGTCGCCGTGGTGGTGGGCGCCACGTCGAAATGGCAGTCCGACGGCCGCAACACCAAGCTGGTCCATGGCAAGGCGGTCGACGACAGCGACCTGCCGGTCGGCATCCGCTGGGGCATCGGCGGCGCCATCGCCCAGAAGTTCGCGGCCGAGGGGTTCTTCGTCGTACTGACGACCCGCAGCAAGGGAAATGCGGCAGGGCTCGAAGCAGCGATCCGCGAGCAGGGCGGCGACTGCACGGTCGTCGAGCTCGATCTGTCGCAGCAGGAGTCGGTGGCGGCGGCGTTCGCCACCATCCGCAGCGAGGCCGGCGACCCGCATGTGCTGGTCTACAACGCCGGCTACCTCGAAGGCCGCGACCTGCCGCCGGAGAAGGAACTGCTGGAGCATATTCCGGTGGAAATGTTCGACACCGCCCAGCATATCGCCAGCCGCGGGCCGTTCCTGGTCGCCAAGGAAGTGCTGCCGGCGATGCGCCAGCGCGGCGAGGGTTCGTTCTTCTTTTCCAACAATTCGAGCTCGCTGCGCGGGCGCAAGCGGATGACCGGCCAGTCGCTCTATTATCCGCGGGTGATGATGCGCACGCTGGCGCAGGTGTTGACCGAGGAATATTCCGAGCACGGCGTACATGTCGCCAACGTGGTGATCGACGGGCTGATCGATTCGCCCGGCACCCACGCCCTGCCGCGCGCCAGGCAGAACCCCGAGGTGGTGATGAACCCGGTGAAGATCGCCGAGGCGTTCTATTACCTGCACACCCAGGACCGTTCGGTGTGGACGCACGAGCTGCAGTTGACGCCTTTTTCGACCAGGCCGAGTTACTAGACGGGAGAAAACGATGACAACCACGACATCAGCATCGGCGATCAGCGCGCACCTGGCGGTGCGGAAGGACTGGCTGGCGCGGCGCCGCGAGGAGGTGCTGGAACCCGAGCTGGCGATCGTCGATCCGCATCATCACCTGATCGACCGGCCGGAAAGCGGGACCTACCTGCTGCCCGACCTACTCGAGGATATCGCCAGCGGCCACAAGGTCGTGGCCACCGTCTATCTCGAATGGCTGTCGATGTACCGCGCCGAGGGCCCGGAGGAGATGCGGCCGGTCGGCGAGATCGAGTTCGCCAACGGCGTGGCCGCCATGAGTGCGAGCGGCGGCTACGGCGTGCCGCGCGTCTGTTCCGGCATCGTGGGTCATGCCGACCTCATGCTGGGGTCGCGCGTGGCCAAGGTGCTGGAGGCGATGATCGCGGCGGGCGGCGGCCGCTTCCGCGGCATCCGCTACATCGCCTCGAGCGATCCCGACCAGGCCCAGTGGGGCGCGATGCTCACCAGGCCCGAGGGTCTGCTGCGCGACAAGCGGCTGCGCGAGGGCTTTGCGCAACTGGCGCCGCTTGGCCTCAGTTTCGATGCCTGGGTCTATCATCCCCAGCTGGGCGACGTGATCGACCTGGCGCGGGCCTTTCCGCAAACGCCGATCGTGCTCAACCATGTCGGCGGCGCGATCGGGCTCGGCCGCTACAAGGGCAAGCGCGACGAAGTGTTCGCCGACTGGAGCGGGCGCATCCGCGAACTGGCGGCCTGCCCCAACGTGGCCGTGAAGCTGGGCGGTCTCGGCATGAAGATGTTCGGGTTCGACGTCCACGAAGGCGAGCTGCCGCCCAGCTCCGAACAACTCGCGACGGCATGGCGACCTTATATAGAGACCTGCATCGCGGCCTTCGGGCCGGCCCGCGCGATGTTCGAAAGCAACTTCCCGGTCGACAAGGGTTCCTACGGCTACGGCGTGTTCTGGAACGCCTGCAAGCGGCTGGCAGAGGGCGCGAGTGCGGCCGAAAAGGCCGATCTGTTCCACAACACGGCGTCGCGGTTCTACCGGCTCGGCCTCTAAAGCAAAACGCCCGGATCTTCCGATCCGGGCGTTAAGCTTTTGGCGTGTCGGCCGTGTCAGCGGCGCTGGCCCAGGAACATCATGAGGAACTGGAACAGGTTCACGAAGTCGAGGTAGAGGCTCAAGG
>CALDNT010000285.1 GCA_937915145.1 uncultured Reyranella sp. | reverse complement strand
GTGCTGGCAGTGGCCGTGTTCGGCTTCCTGGCCATTCCCGACCTCGCCTTCTTCATCGCCAACGCGCTGAAGATCCCCGACGGCGGCTGGCTGCCGCTGGTGGTGGCGGCCTTCATCTACTTCACCATCACGACGTGGCGGCGCGGCCGCCGGCTGGTCGCCACCGAACTCAGCGAAGGCGCCCTGCCGCTCCGTCAGTTCCTTGAGCGCATGGAGCGCGCGCCCGACCGCGTCGCCGGGACCGCCGTGTTCCTGACCGCCGACGCCTCGTCGACGCCGGCCGCCTTCCTGCACAACCTCAAGCACAACAAGATCCTGCACGAGCGCATCATCATGCTGCAGGTCGATACCATGGAAGTCCCGCGCGTGGCCGACGCCAACCGCGTCGAGGTCGAGCGCCTTGGCAAGGGCTTCCACACCGTGATCGCCCACTATGGCTTCACTGAACAGCCCGACGTGCCGGCGGCGCTGCGTGCCTGCCGGCCGCACGGCATCGCCTACGACGAGATGGAGACCAGTTTCTTCCTCGGCCGTGAGACGCTGATCGCGGCGCAGCGGTCCCGCCTCGGCAAGCTGCGCCGCGACTGGTTCATCACGCTTTCGCGCTCGGCCTCGGCCACCAAGATCTTCTTCCGCATCCCGCCCAACCGCGCTATCGAACTGGGCAACCAGATCCAGGTGTAAGAGATGGCGCGCCCCACGCTCGTATTGCTGCCCGGCCTTCTCGCCACACGGCGCGTCTTCGAACCCCAGATCGAAGCCCTCTCCGACATCGTCGACTTCGTGGTTCCCGAGCTCTGGCACCACGACTCGATGGCCGCCATGGCCGAGGCCGCGCTGGCCGAGGCGCCGCCGCGCTTCGCGCTCGCCGGCTTCTCGATGGGCGGCTATGTCGCCTTCGAAGTGCTGCGCCGCGCCGCCCACCGCGTCGAACGCCTGGCGCTGATCGACACCCAGGCGACGCCCGACTCGCCCGAGGCGACGGCGCGCCGCCACAGCCTGATCGAGCAGACCAAGATCGGCCGCTTTCATGGCGTGCAGCCCTCGTTGCTGCCGCTGATCCTTCACCCTTCGCACATCGCCGACCCGACCATCGCCCAGCCCATCCTCGACATGGCGCTGGAAGTGGGCGCCGAGGGCTTCGTCAACGAGACGCGCGCCACCATGGAGCGGCCCGACAGCCGTCACCTGCTGGTCGACATCGATGTCCCGACCGTGGTGATCGTCGGCCGCCAGGACCTGACGACGCCACTCGTCCGGTCCCAGGAGATGGCCGCCGACATTTCGACCTCGCGGCTGGTGGTGCTCGAGGACTGCGGCCACATGGCGACACTGGAGAGACCGGCCGAGGTCTCGGCCGAACTCAGGAGATGGTTGAGCGCATGAACACAATGTACGCCCGCGAGGACTATCTCGGCGCCGACGAATACGTCGACGTCGTGCGCAAATCCGGCCTCAACCGGCCGGTCGAGGACCGCGGTCGCGTCGAGCGCATGCTGGCCCATGCCAACCTGATCCTGACCGCCCGTCAGGACGGCAGGCTGGTGGGCTTTGCCCGCTCGCTGACCGATTTCTCCTTCTGCTGCTATCTCTCCGACCTCGCCGTCGACAAGGCCTGCCAGGGCCAGGGCATCGGCAAGCGCCTGATCGAAGAGACCCGCACGGCCGCCGGCGGCACGCTCACCACGACGCTGCTGCTGTCGGCGCCGACCGCCATGACCTACTACCAGGGCATAAAAATGCCCCAGGCCGACAACTGTTTCCTCTACCGCCGGGAGCGTTAGAGTCTCCCGAAGTGGGACAAAATAAGGATCGAACCGGCTGACTCCAGCCCACCGAGACGATCCGCCAACCGCCTGATCCTGCAGCGTTTCTGGCCGTATCGGAGTCAGCGTCGCGCCTCCCGAAGCGGGACATTTTCAGAAGTCGCCTTCGTCCCGATGACGCGGCGCGACCGACTTCAACAGGGCCACCATCAAGGCGTCGCTGGCCCGAGCGATATGACCGATCTGGCGGCCGCGATAGAGCACCGGCCGGACCTTCGGATTGTTCACACGCTGGGTCGCGGCGTGCAGGATGTCGGTCCGCCGCCACGCCAATCGGTCGCAGCAGTCGAGATCGAACTGGGCGTCCTGCTGGCGCCAGCGATGGGCAGTGCGGCGGTCGATCCCGGTGCGCGCCGCCGCTTCGCTCATCGAGCCCCAGCGGAAAAGATGGCGCAGGAAATCGCGCTTGCGGCGCGCCAGGCTGGGCCGCTTCGCGGGCGAGTGCCACACCACATTCGGATACCCGTCGGGCGGCGGATCGTTGATTTGCATCGGTCCCTCCTTCGATAGGATGAACTATAGGATATCCATAGGAGTTCGTCAATTTCCTATCACGCGCGACGATGGCGCCCGTCAAGCGGCATGGCCAAGCGCGTCGAGGATGGGACAGACCGGCAGCGTGCCCTCGGCGCAGGTTGCCACCATGTCCACCAGGACACCTTCCAGCCGGCGGAGATCCACCAACCTCGCCCGGACATCCGCCAGGCGGCCGCCCGCCATGTTGTAGACGCGCTGGCAGGAACGCGATTTTCCGTCGGCGAGCGTCAAAAGCTCTCGCACGTCGTCGAGTGAAAAACCGAGACCTCGCGCGCGGCGGACAAACGCCAACCGTGCGACATCGCCATGCCGGTAGAGTCGATAGCCGCCGCTGCTGCGTGGGGCCTTCGGAAGGACGCCGATCCGCTCGTAGTAGCGGATGGTCTCGATGTTCACGCCCGATTGCCGGGAAAGGGCACCAATGCGGATGCCGGCTGAGGAAGCCATGCTCTCACCATCATGTGATCACGACAGAAGTTGTGTCTGTAGTGACTACAGGGTGTAGATCTCCCGCATCATGTTGCAAGACAAAAAGCTGGCACCTGCCGCGCCGCCTCCGGCTATCGGCGGCGACACGGCGCAGGCTGCCCTGACCACCGGCGGCCTGCTGGCGGCTTTCGGTGTGGCGTCGTGCTGCGCCCTGCCGCTTGCGTTGCCGCTGCTGGGCATCAGTGCGGCCTCCCTCATCGGCATCGGCTTCGTCGCTGGCCAGTATCAACGCGAGCTGTTCTACGGATCGGTGATCTGCCTCGCCGCCGCGGCGTTCGTCATGGCGCGCAGGCGCAAGGCGCAGGCGTGCAGTCCGGCCGCAGCCCGCACCCGCGCCGTTCTCGATTGGAGCTGCCGCATTGCGCTCGTTCTGGCGCTCGGCCTTCTCGCGCTCACTTTCTGGATCGCTCCGCCGATATGACGCTCACCCTCCAATCGACCCTGACCTGCCCAGCGTGCGGAGCAGCCACGATCGAGACCATGCCGACCGATGCTTGCCGATACTTCCACGACTGCCCGGCGTGCGGCACGCTGTTGAAACCCAAGCCGGGCGACTGTTGCGTCTTCTGCTCCTACGGTTCGGTCCCTTGTCCGCCGATGCAGCAAAGCCCGACCGCCGTCTGCTGTCGGCCTTGACCAACCGACGGCGGGTAATCAAGCGCGGGCTGGCCAGCCTACTTCATCACCTGGCCACGGATCTCGCCACCCTTGTTGGCAGCGGTGTGGATGTTGAAATACAGCTTGCCCGCCAGAAGGTCGGCCGCCTGCGCGTCGGTGAGCGTGGCCTCGCCCTTGATCGGGCTGGTAACTGCCCCCTTCACCGGCACGACGACACCGGCGTTGGCGCCGGCGGCGGCCGGCCCATGGAAATGCGCCGCCGATGCCGGGCCCGAGAGCCCGGTGTAGGTGACGCTGTATGTCAGCTTCCTGGTTGCCGTGTCGTAGGTCGCAGTCAGCGCACCGGTGGCCTTGCTGTCGACCGGTGGCACTTCGCTCGCAGCCGAGAGGGCGGCCTTATACATCTGGGTTTCGGCAAAGGCGGCCGGCGCCGCGGCCAGCAGGGCAATGGCGGCAAGGCCGACAAAGCCTGAGCGGAACAGGGTTGTACTCATCGCGTGGTGTCCTCCGAGTGGATCCGGCACATGGCAAATGCCCATCGAACGGGCCGGGGCGTCGCGCGAGCGATCCAGCATGCCAACGAAGCCGGCGTGCAGAAAGTTGCCGCAGGACACATCCACGTGAAGCGACCCCCGATCGACGGGCAGGATCGACGGGCAGAACCGACGGGCAGGTCAGGTCGGATGTGAGAGGGAATTGACGATCGGGCAGGCCGCGGCGCCACCCTTCTGAGGACAGGCCAAAACCAGAGGGGCCAGGGCCTTTTCCATGTGCGCCAGTTCCGCTTGGCGCTGGCGGATGTCGGCCAAATGACGGGCAGCGATGGCGTGGACGTCGCCGCAGCCGCGCGGTCTGGCGCCGTCCACCCCCAGCATGTCGCGAACCGCATCGAGCCCAAAGCCCAGACCAACGGCACGCCGGATGAAGGTCAGCCGTCCGACGTCTTCGGTGCGGTAAAGCAGGAACCCTGCCGCCTTGCGCGGCTTGGGCAGGAGACCCATGCGCGTATAGCTGCGGATCGTGTCGAGTTTGACGCCGGACATCTTCGACAGAACGCCGACGGTAATCGTAGCAAGCGCAGTCATGGCGGCTTTGCCTTCGGTAACCGTGTCGTGGAGCGCCCCGAACCGGGAACGCTTGAGATGTTGCCGTAACGGCAACAACGAGGCCTACAGATGACTTCCAGCCTTCACCGGCGTCAACGCCGCTGCTGTGCCTCGACGGCTTGGCGGTATTGCGCATCGAACCCCGCGAGGCTCTGCCGGAAGGGCCCGGCCATGCTGTCATCCTGCAGGCTTATCTGCACGACGATTTGCGAGCCGGACCGCATCTGCTGCAGCAACTCGGCGGATTTTTCCTGGACGTAGGAGCATTCGCCGCTGCCGGCGCAGATCTCGGTCGAGATGAAGGGATTGCCGTCGACCTGAAGACTGGCCCGCTTGCCCACGCCGTCGCCGACCACGGTGAGCGTGGTGTAGGCGGCCGAGTAGCTCACGATCAGGAAGGTGCCGAGCAGGTTGTTGGGCCCGCCGTCGATCATGTTGGACACGGTGCAATCGCGGCCGCGCTCGGTGTTGCAGTTCATGACCCACCGGTCCGGTGGCTGGTTCTGGCCCATGCCCTGAGCCATCGCGGACGACGCCACAAACAGGGCACCGGCAGCGCATAGAGCGAATCGCATCATGTGAATCATCTCGCCTTGTTGCCTTCCGGCGATCCATATCAGCTTGCGGCGGCTCCGCCCACCTCCGCTGCTCGGCACGAGTTCACGGGACGGCCGGCGTTTGCAAAGTCGGGGCACGATGGCCATGTTGCCGGAAGCTCCACTCCCGACCAAGGATCCCAGCACAATGTCCGAATCCGCCATCAAGCTCGTCGCCTTTTGCGGCAGCCTGCGCAAGGCCTCGCTCAATCGCCTCGCCCTGAATGCCTTTTCCGAGCGCCTGCCGGCCGGCGTTTCGCTTTCGACCATCGAGATCGGCGACTGGCCGCTGTACGACGCCGACATTCAGGCCAAAGGCTTCCCGCCGGCCGTCGAGGCCGCGCAAAAGGCCATGATCGCGGCCGACGGCATCGTGTTCGCAACGCCGGAGTACAACTATTCGATCTCGGGCGTGCTGAAGAACGCCATCGACTGGCTGTCGCGCACGACCCCGCAGCCCTTCGCCGGCAAGCCGATCGCCATGTTCGGCGCCGCGGGTGGACCGCTCGGCACGGCGCGCGCGCAGTATCACCTGCGCCAGATGATGGTGTTCCTCGACGGCCGGCCGGTGAACAAGCCGGAAGTCATGATCGGCGTTGCGCACACCAAGTTCGTCGACGGCAAGTTCAACGACGAGGTGGGCGCCAAGCTGCTCGCCGACCTCGGCGCATCGCTCGCCCTGGCGGTTCGGCAGGCCAAGGCCGCCGCGAGTGTGAAGTAGGCCGAACCATGTCATCCTGAGGCGAAGTCGAAGGATCCTTCGCTTCGCTCAGGATGACAAGACTCCCATGACCCAGAACATCTACGACAACGACGCGTTCTTTTCGGGCTACAGCCGACTGCCGCGCTCCACCGAGGGCCTCGACGGCGCGCCGGAATGGCCGACCCTGCGCGCGATGCTGCCGGCGATGGGCAATCTCAGGGTCGTCGACCTCGGCTGCGGCTTCGGCTGGTTCTGCCGTTGGGCGCGCGAGGCCGGGGCCAGCCGCGTCCTCGGACTGGACGTCTCGGAAAACATGCTGACACGTGCCCGCGAGACGACCCCTGACCCGGCGCCCGAACCGGTGATCGTCTACCGGCGCGCCGACCTCGAGCGGCTGGCGTTGCCAGCCGGGTCGTTCGATCTCGCCTACAGTTCGTTGGCCCTGCATTATGTCGAGAACCTGCAGGCACTGATCGAAAGCGTGCATCGGGCGCTCACCCCGGACGGGCAACTGGTCATTTCGGTCGAGCATCCGATCTACACCGCGCCCGATCGGCCCGGCTGGATCAAGGACGGTTCGGGCCGCGAGACCTGGCCGCTCGACCGCTATCTGGACGAAGGCCCACGCTCGACCGACTGGCTGGCCAAGGGCGTGGTCAAGCAGCACCGCACTGTCGGCACCTACCTCAATCTGCTGCTGGAGCAGGGCTTCGCGTTGTCCCGGGTCGTGGAGTGGGGGCCGACCGACGCGCAGATTGCCCAGCACCCACAATGGGCCGCCGAACGCCATCGCCCGCCTTTCCTGCTGGTGTCGGCACGCCGCGACCGCGACCTCAGTTCGGACGCAGGCTGAGAATGTAGGCGATCAGGTCGTCCTGATCGCGCGCGCCCAACGAAAAATCGGGCATGCGGCCATGCGGCGCCGACATGATGCCGCGCAACGACGCCGGCGTGATCTTCGGATTGGCGGCGATCGCCGGAAAGGTCGGCAGGCCGTCCGCCCGGCCCGATGGCGCCGTCGGGTCGACGACGTGGCAATTGCCGCACCAGCGCTCGGCAAGCGCCCGCCCGCGCTCAAGATCCGCCGCTCCGGCCAGAGCGGGCAGCAGCAGCAACGCCAGGACGATCCCGAAGCGCATCGTTTTCACCATGTGTAAACGCCGCGCGGAGTCACAACCATGTGGTTGCTGACGGACCTGACGCCGGGGATGCTGGCAGCGAGCACCCGGCAGGCTTCGCACTGCGCCGCCGAATCGGCGTGCCCCCAGATCTCGACGTTTCCGTCCTGCACGATGATGTTGTGCATCACCGCCAGAGACCATGGCTCGCGGTCGAGCGCCCGCCGTATCTGGCGGCGTAACGCGGTATCGTCGGGCGCAGGCGCGGCATCCGCAGCCGGCGCCGATGCCGAGATCAGTGCCTGCAACAGGTTGGCACGGCTCACGATGCCGACCACCTTGCTATCGCGCACCACCGGCAGGCGCTTGATCGCAAACTGGTCCATCCGTGCCGCCACAACTGCAAGTTCAGTCTCTTCCTCGGCAATGACGACCGGGTGAGTCATGACATCGGCCACGGTCCGTCCGTGGGATTTTAGGTAGTCGCGCGCCAGTGTGCTGTCTTCCTCAAACAGGACCTTCCAGCGGGACGTGAGCTTTTCGGACCCGATTTCCGACCGGTGAATGAGATCGCCTTCACTCACGATGCCCAGCAGCTTGCCGCCCGGGTCGACCACCGGCAGGGCGCTGATGCGTTCACTGAGCAGCAGGCGCGCGGCCTCGAGCACGGTCGCCTCTGCCTTGATGCAAACCACCGAGGTGGTCATGACGTCTGCGGCTTTCATCGATCCCCCCTTCGCACCGGGTCAAAGACATAGGCGAGAGGATCGGGCCAGAATCGGAAGTCCGCTTTGATCTGGATTAAACGCCGGGAACAAAACCGGCCCAGAAAACCCAAATAGGACTCTTCATGGCTTCACCACGAGTGTCGCGCAGGAAATTACATGCGTCTCGATCGCTACGCCTTCAACGCGAGCCTCCCCGATGACGCAGTATCAAGTCTCGATCGTCGTCGTTCTATGCCGCGGCCGGCCACGGGCGATGGCAACATTGCCCAAACAGACATATAGTTCATACCAGCCTTGGTGCCGAGATCAGTCGTCTGGATGTCGTCCGTACACCACACGCAGGACTAGAATGAGCGACGATGACACGGGATGAAGCGCGAGCGCTTATCGAACGTTTGCACGAGATCTGGAGCACAGGCGACGTCGAATCGATTCAAAAAGTGTACGCCAGAGATTTTGTCGCCCATATGCCAAAGGGTTGGGGCAAGACGGAGTCTCGCGATGGCCACGATGGCATTCGGCATGCCATCGAACGGCTTCGCAAGGCATTCCCGGATTGGTGCGAGCATATCGAGGACATCCTGATCGATGGCGACAAAGCGGCCGTACGCTATTTCTCGACGGGAACCCATCTGGGCGCTTTCGAAGGGCGACCAGCTTCTGGGCGGCGCCTCTCCGTCGACGAGTTGTCGATCTTCCGCATAGAGCGCGGCCTGGTCGTCGAGCAATGGTGCCTCAACGACGATCTCGCATTCGGTAAGCAGTTGCGCGGAGAAGACCTGGAATAGAGTGCCTCCCGCTGAGTCGGGCGCACTCGGACCTGACGGGGGTCACCGGAGTGCAATAAAGTTCAGATGCCCTGTGCCAGGGCGCAAGAAGATGCTTCGGCCCACGCCGAAGGACAGGACCGGCCCTCCATGGTAGGCAAGCCGCCTCATGGCATCCCGATGGCCGCTCCTGTCGCTGCTGATCGCGGTGACCTGTCTCAGCCAGTTTTATCGCGTTTCCAACAGCGTGATCGCACCGGAACTGACGCGCGACCTCAACCTGTCGCCGCGCCAGCTCGGCTGGGCCGGCAGCGCCTTCTTCTTCGCGCTGTTCGCCGTGCAGATCCCGGTCGGCATGTGGTTCGACCGTTTCGGTGCGCGCCGGACGGTGGCGGCACTTTCGCTGCTGGCCATGGTCGGCTCGTTGTGGATCGCCGCGGCCACCGACGCCGCCGACCTGATCGGCGGCCGGATCGTGGTTGGCATCGGCTGCGCCGCCTCGTTCATGTCGGTGGTGTTTTTGTGCTCGCGCTGGTTTCCGCCAGCCAAGCTCGCAACCGCCCTGTCCTGGGTGTTCGCCGCCTCCAACATCGGCACCCTTGCCGCGGCAACGCCACTGGCATGGATCGCCGGCACCGTGGGCTGGCGCAGCGGCTTCGTCGGCCTTGCCGCGGTGACGGTTGCGGTGGCGGCCGGCTTCTATGCCTTCGTGCGCGACCGCCCGCCCGACCAGCCGGCACCGGTGGCGAGGAAGGAAAACCTCGGCGAGATTGCCCGGGGACTGCGCGAGGTCTGGGCGATGCCGGGCCTGATGCCGGTGCTCGCCATGCATTTCTTCGCCTACGCCACCATGCTGACGGTGCTGGGGGTGTGGGGTGGTCCCTATCTCTACGACGTGCATGGGCTCGACGGTGTGGCGCGCGGCAATGTGCTGCTGGCCATGGGTGTGGCGCAGATGCTGGGCATTCTCGCGTACGGGCCGATGGACCGGCTGCTGCGGTCGCGCAAGAAGGCTGTGCTGGGCGGCGCCGCGATCTCGACGGCGCTGCTTGCCGCACTTGCCCTGACGCCCCAACCACCGCTCTGGCTCGCTACAGCCCTGCTGGTGGGGTTCTGCTTCTTCTGCGCCTTCGGCACCGTGATCGTGGCGCAGGGACGCGCCCTGTTCCCCGACCGGCTCGCCGGACGCGGCGTCACCACCGTGAACATGGCGCAATGCCTGGGACTGACCGTTCTGCCGGCCGGCGTCGGCTACATCGTCGAGGGTTTCGGCGGCTCGGACGCGGCCTACCGCATCGCCTTCGCCGCGCTCGGAATCGGTCTCGTGGCCGGCGCCAG
>CALDNT010000284.1 GCA_937915145.1 uncultured Reyranella sp. | reverse complement strand
CGCCACCGGCCCGAGCTGGCCCAGGATCAGCAGGTAGAAGCCGCAATCGACCAACCACATCAGGGTCGGGCCTGAGATGGTTCCGCCGGGCCGCAGATGCCGGTCGTTCATCGGCAGGCGCAGCCGGATGATCCTGTCGTCCAGGTGCTCGATCTCGAGGCCAAGATGCGCCGCTTGCGGGAAATTCTCGTCGAGGAATTTCAGCAGATCGGCCGGGCTCATCACCGGCATGACGGAACTCCTCCGAACCCGTACAATAAAGTCATGACAGTCGCCCCCAACGAACCGGTCCTGCTGCGCCGCGACGACGGTCGCGTCGCGATCCTGACGCTCAACCGCCCCGCCGCAATGAATGCGCTCTCCGGCGACCTTATAGACGCGCTGCAGGCCGAATTCGACAGGCTCGCGACCGACCGCGAGATCCGCTGCGTCATCATCGAGGCGCAGGGCGAGCGCGCCTTCTCGACCGGCCACGATCTGCGCGAGGTCGCCTCGACCCGCGACTACGCCTTCCACCGCAGTTTACTGACCCGCTGCTCGGCAATGATGATGTCGATCCGCGGCCTGCCCCAGCCGGTGATCGCCAAGGTCAAGGCAGTGGCCACCGCCGCCGGCTGTCAGCTCGTCGCCGCCTGCGATCTCGCGGTGGCCTCGGAAGGCGCCACCTTCGCCACCTCGGGCATCAACAACGGCCTGTTCTGCGGCACGCCGTCGGTTTCGGTCGGCCGCAACGTCGGACCGAAGCGCGCCCTCGACATGCTCTTCACTGGCCAGTTCATCGACGCCCAGACCGCGCTGCGCGACGGGCTGGTGAGCCGGGTCGTGCCGGCCGCCGATCTTGACCGCGAAACCAGGGCGCTGGCCGACCGCATCGCCGCCCAGCCGCCGCAGCAGATCGCCGAAGGCAAGGCGATGTTCCACAAGCACATGACCATGGAACTCGGCCAAGCCTATGCCTACGCCACCGAGTTCATGGCCGGCGCCATCCAGCGCGAGGATGCCCAAGCCGGCATCGACGCCTTCGTGAACAAGAAGCTGAAGCCGGAGTGGAAAGGGCGCTGACGCGTCCCTCAACTACCGAAGATCAGGCACGTCGTCGTGCCGTGGGCGAGCAGGCGGTTCTGACCGTCCGTGATCCGCCCCTCGGCCGTGCCGACGCGCCGCCCCCGGTTCAACACGATGCCTTCTGCCTTGATCATCCCGGTCTCGGGAGTGATGGCCCGTACCAGTGAAATCTTGAACTCGAGAGTCGTCTGGCTGACGCCCTTGTCCAAAGTCGACCAGATGGCCAACCCCATGCAACTATCGAGCAATGTGGCCGCGAGACCACCGTGCACGGTACCAGCCGGATTGAGGTGGCTCTCGTTCGGCGTCGCGGTGACGACGACGCGCCCCTTCACCGCCTCGGTCACTTCATAGCCCAGGGTTCGGGCGATGGTGTTGAGGGGCAGCGTCCCATCGACGAGCCCCCGGACGAACTCCAGGCCGCTCATCTCCGTGCGCCTGTCGGCGGGAACGGTCCCATAGGTCCTGGTGATGGCACGACTCGGCATCGTCTTCTCCCGGCTGAACTGATTGCATGGGTTTTGAGTCTATCGCTCGCCCCCAGCGCTCGCTCGCGGGATTCGGCCCCCATCAAGCCGATGCGTGCCTACACGATCGCTGTCGCCCGGGCGGCCTCGAACGGATGGTCAATCAATGCAGAGACCGTCGCGACGAAGTGCTTCGTGTGCGGCAGGCCGGCGTGGCTGTTGAACGCCGCCTCGTCGATCCAGCGTGAGTGGATGAAGAACAGGCGCGGATCGCTCGTCGAGCAATGCCCGGCTATGAAAACGCAGCCGGGCTCGGCACGCGTCGGCGGGACAACATCACGGATGGCCGCTTCAACTGCCGCCTGCTTGCCTTCGTGGGCATGGAAGCGAGCGAAGATGGCGAGCCCGGTCATGCGCTACTGACGCCAGTCCAATCCCTTGCCCTCGATCTGGCGCAGCGCCGCCTTCCAGTAGGTCATGCCGTATTCCGGATTGGCGCGCTGTTGCTTGGCGCGGTCACCGTACTGGCGGATGACGTCCGGTTCGATCGGATCGGGTTCCTCGTTCATGCCGCGGGCAATGACCTCAACCTCGCAGGCGCGCTCCAGCATGTACATGCGGCGCAACGCGCCGGGGATCGACGCGCCCACCGTCAGCAGGCCGTGATTGCGCAGTACCACCGAATTGCCACCCTGGCAGGTGACACCCAGCGCATCGCATTCTTCCTGCGACGTCGGCATGCCGTACTCGTGATAGACGAGGTCGTCCCACACCGAGAGCACGTCCTGGCTGATCGGGCGCAGGCCCTTCTTCAGCACCGAGACACCGGTGCCGGCGCGGGTATGCGTGTGCATTACGCAATTCGCATCCGGTCGCGCCTTGTAGACGCCGGAGTGGATAGTGAATCCGGCAGCGTTGAAGCGGCCGTCCTTGCCGTAGACGTTGCCGTCGATGTCCATCTTGACCAGGCTCGAGGCCGTGATCTCCTGGAACAGGTCGCCGTAGTTGTTGATCAGGAAGCACTTGGGCTCACCCGGAATGCGCACCGTCATATGGGTGTCGATCGTGTCGGTCCAGCCGAAATGATCGGTGATGCGGTAGAGCGCCGCCAGATCGCAGCGGGCCTGCCATTCAGCCTCGGTCATGCCGAGCCGGTCCTGTTGCACGATGCTATCCATGGTTCATGCCCTTCATGTAGGTCGACGGCACCACCGTCTTGACCGACTGCGCCCGCTTGGCGAGCCAATAGGCCTGTGCCGGCGGCACCGAGCCGAATTGCTTGTCGACGCCGAGCTTCTGCGCGGCGTCCATCGGCCAGTTGGGATTGTAGAGCAGCTCGCGGGCCAGCGCGATCAGGTCGGCCCTGCCTTCTTGCAGTATCTGCTCCGCTTGATCTGCATGGACGATCAATCCAACCGCCATGCTGAGGATGTCGGCGTCCTTCCTCAGGCGCTCGGCATAGGGCACCTGGTAGCCGTAGGTGACGGGCCCGGCACTCACCACCGGCGAGCCGCGCATGCCACCCGAACTGCAGTCGATCACGTCGACGCCCTTGGGCTTCAGGATCTTCGCCAGCGTTACGCTCTGGTCCGGCCCCCAGCCCGAATCATCTTCAACGGAGAAGCGCACGAACAGCGGCTTGGACGCCGGCCAGTGGGCGCGCACGCTTTCGACCACTTCGATGGCGAAGCGCATGCGGTTCTGCTCGCTGCCGCCGTACTCGTCGTTGCGCACGTTGGAGAACGGCGAGAGGAACTGATGGATCAGGTAGCCATGCGCCATGTGCAGGTCGAGCACCTCGAAACCGGCCTCGTGGGCGCGCCGCGCCGCCTGGCCCCAGCGCTCCACGACTTCCGGGATCTCGGCGCGCGTCAGCGCCCGCGGCGTCGGATCGCTGTCGGGCGAGTTGATGCCGCTCGACGAGACCAGTTCCCACCCCTTCCAATCCCAGATGTCCGGCGACGGCTTCAGTGGCGCCCCGCCCTCCCACGGCCGGAAGCGGCGCGCCTTGCGGCCGGAATGGCCGAGCTGGAGGCCGGGCACCGAATTGTGCAGCCGGATGAATTCGACACAGCGTTTGAGGCCGGGAATGTGCGCATCGTCCCACAGGCCGAGATCGCCGACCGTGCCGCAGCCGCGGCGCTCGACCTTGGTCGATTCCATGATGACGAGACCCGCGCCGCCGGCAGCGTAGCGGCCGGCATTCATCAGGTGCCAGTCGGTGGCGAAGCCCTTTTCGGCCGCGTACTGGTGCATCGGTGCCACGACGACGCGATTCTTCAGCGTCACGTCGCGGATCGAAATCGGTTCGAACAGCATCGGCTGGGCCATGTATACTCTCCCGTCATGAGCGATATCGTTCACGACCGCTATGACGATCTTTACCTGCGCAAGATCCTGCGCGACACCCGGACCATCGCCATGGTTGGCGCCTCGGCCAACTGGAATCGTCCGAGCTATTTCGCCATGAAATATCTCCTCGACCGCGGCTACAAGGTCATTCCGGTGAACCCGGCCGCAGCAGGCCAGGAAATCCTGGGCCAGAAGGTCTATGCCGCGCTCGAAGAGCTGTCGGTGAAGGCCGACATGGTCGACATCTTCCGCAACTCCGAAGCCGCCGGCCCGATCACCGACGAAGCCATCAAGCACGGCGCCAAGGTGGTGTGGATGCAGCTCGGCGTCATCAACCAGGCGGCGGCCGCGCGCGCCGAGGCGGCCGGTCTGAAAGTGGTGATGAACCGCTGCCCCAAGATCGAGCATTCTCGGCTCGCCGGCACCATCGAGTGGCACGGCATCGCCAGCGGCGTCATCAGCAGCAAGAAACGCGTTCTCTAGAACCGGCACATATGCCCGACCTCGCCACCCTCGCCCTCTTTGCCGCAGCGGCCCTGGCGCTTTGCGCCACGCCCGGCCCCGACATGCTGCTGATCGCCTCACGCAGCGTCAGCCAGGGCAAGGCCTCGGGCTTCGCCACCCTGGCCGGCATCCAGGTCGGGACCTATTGCCACGCACTTGCCGCCGCACTCGGCCTGTCGCAACTCTTTCTCGTCGTCCCCGTTGCCTACGACGTCGTCCGTTACGCCGGAGCCGCCTACCTGCTCTATCTCGCATGGCAGGCCTTTCGTTCACCCAGACTGGTACCGGCACCCGCGGCCGGTACGCGCCGCTACCCGATCGGCGTGGTGTTCCGCCAGGGGCTGCTGACCAACCTGCTCAATCCCAAGGTGGCTTTGTTCGTCCTGGCGCTGTTCCCGCAGTTCATCGATCCCGGCACCGGCTCCGTTGCCGTGCAGATCATGGTGTTGGCAACGGTGCTCAACTTGATCGGGGTCGTGGTCAACGGCGGCGTCATCCTGACCGCAAGCGGCCTCGGCAGGGCGTTCTCGGCCCGCACCCGCTGGCGCCGCGCGCCGCAGTTCCTGCTCGGCACCGTGTTCGCCGGCCTTGCCGTCAGACTCGCAATCGACGGCCGGCGTTGAGGCGACATTCATGAAATTCGGCGTCTTCGATCACATGGACCGCGCTGGCCCGGATCTCGGCCGGCAGTTCGAGGAGCGTTTGCGACTGGTCGAACTCTACGAAGGCGCGGGCTTTCACGCCTATCACCTGGCCGAGCACCATGCGACGCCGCTCGGGATGGCGCCGTCGCCCAGCGTCTTCCTTGCTGCAGTGGCGCAACGCACCACGACGCTGCGCTTCGGACCGCTGGTCTACACGCTCAACCTCTATCATCCACTGCGCCTGATCGACGAAATCTGCATGCTCGACCAGATGAGCGGCGGCCGGCTCGAACTCGGCGTCGGCCGTGGCATCTCGCCCTACGAAGTCGGCTACTACGGCGTCGATCCCGCCACCGGCCCGGAGCGCTTCGCCGAGGTGCTGGCGGTGGTGCTGAAGGGCCTCGTCACCAGGCGCCTCGATCACGCCGGAAAATACTTCACCTTCGACGATGTGCCGATCGAGATGCAGCCGGCCCAGCGTCCGCATCCGCCGCTGTGGTACGGCGCCAATTCGCTGGAGAGCGCCGACCGGTTGGCCGGCCAGGCCCTGAATGTCGTGGTCGGTATGAATCCCCAAGGCGTCGGCGCGTTCGCCCAGCGCTACCGGGCCGCCTGGAAGGCACTCGGTCACGACCAGGCCACCCTGCCCTTCGTCGGCCTCAGCCGCCATGTTGTGGTCGGCGACACCGACCGCGAAGCCCGCAGTGCAGCCAGCCGCGCCTATGCGCTCTGGTACGATGCCCTGCTTCATCTGTGGCGCGCGCACGGTGTCGGTCTGCCCCGCCAGATGATCCCCGCCGAATTCGAGGATGCCCTCGACGGCGGCTACATCATCGCCGGCTCCGCCGCCACGGTGCGTGACCGGCTGAAACGCGACAATGAAGTCGCCAGCATCAACTATTGCCTGTGCCGCCTCGCCTTCGGCGACCTCTCCTTCGAGGAGTCGAGGCGCTCCGTCGAACTGCTGGCCAGCGAAGTCATGCCGGCGCTGTAGGCAGAAAAGCCCGCGGTCCAATACACCCGGACCGCGGGCTCCCCCTCCCAGACGTGCCGCACGAGGTTGTTCAGCCCGTAGCGACACGCCTCCCAAGCTTGGCACGACAAAGCCGACGGTGGTGGGGCCACCGCCGGCTCGTCGAGAGGTCCTTGCTACGTCGCCCGGGGAGAGATAGCGACGAAGCGGGTCATGCCCTCACGATAGATTTTCATCAGCACCGGCTTGCCGGTCTTCCTGGCTTCCTTGAGCTTCTCGGCAGCCATCTTCGGGCTGTCGATCGCGTCGCGGCCGACCTGCTGAAGAACGTCGCCGGCCTTCAGACCCAGGTCGTCGGCCGGACTGCCCGGCTCGACCGCCGCCACCAGCGCGCCGCTGACCGCGCCATCGAGGCCGAGCTCCTTGCGCGCCTCCGGTGAAATCGGCGCCAGTGACACGCCGTAGGCCATCGGTTCCTGCTTGACGGCCTTGCCCTCGGCCTTGGCCTTGATGATCGCGCTGTCATCCTTCTGATCGCCGACCTTGGCCGTCGCGGTCATGTCCTTGCCGTCGCGCCAGAAGCCGAGCTTCACCGAGGTCCCCGGCTTGATGCCGGAGATCATGCGCGTCAGCTCCTTGATGGTATCGACCGGCTTGCCGTCGACGCTCCGGATCACGTCGCCCGACTTGATGCCGGCGGCCAGCGCCGGACTGTCGGGCTGGACGGCGGCCACCAGGGCACCCTTGTCCGAACCCAGCGACATGCTCTCGGCCAGTTCGCTCGTCACCGGCTGGATCTGGACACCGAGCAACCCGCGCTCGACACGCCCACTGGCCTGGAGCTGGCCGACGACCGGCTCGGCGAGGCTCGACGGGATGGCAAAGCCAAGCCCGATGCTGCCGCCGCTCGGCGAATAGATCGCGGTGTTGATGCCGATCACCTGGCCGTCCATGTCGAACAGCGGGCCGCCGGAGTTGCCGCGGTTGATGGCGGCGTCGGTCTGGATGTAGTCGTCGAACGGACCGGACTGGATGTCGCGGCCGCGCGCCGACACGATGCCGGTCGTCACGGTGCCGCCCAGTCCGAACGGGTTGCCGACCGCCATGACGGCCTGGCCGACCCGCACCTTCGATGCGTCACCGAACGAGACGAACGGCAGCGGCTTGTCGGACTCGACCTTGAGCACGGCCAGATCGGTCTTTTCGTCGCCGCCCATCAGCGTGGCCGGCAGCTTGCGGCCGTCCGACAGGGTCA
>CALDNT010000283.1 GCA_937915145.1 uncultured Reyranella sp. | reverse complement strand
CTCCCATGATTTTGGGGGACCGTGACAGCGCGACCCCGGATATGGTATCGGGGGACTCAACAGCTAGAGGGGATCGATCGTCGAGATGGCGGGGGCCAGCATCGCGGTCGCGTCGGATCATGCCGGCTTCGACCTGAAAGAACTGCTCAAGCGCGACCTGCTGGACGCGGGTCACGATGTGCTCGACCTTGGCACCAATTCGACGGTGTCCGTCGACTATCCGGATTTTGGCAGAGCGATGGCCGATGCGATTGTCAGCGGCCGGGCCGGTCGCGGCGTGCTGGTGTGCGGCACCGGCATCGGCATTTCGATCGCCGCCAACCGCAACCCCAGGGTGCGGGCCGCGCTCGCCCATGACGTGACCTCGGCCAGGTTGTCACGGGAACACAACGACGCCAACGTGATTGCCTTCGGCCAGAGGCTGATCGGGACTGAAGTTGCCCGCGAGGCGTTGAAGATCTTCCTCGCGACCACCTTCGAAGGCGGCCGGCATGCCGCACGCGTTGCCAAACTTTCCAAGGACTGAACGACATGAGCCAAGCCGCTGCCAAGATGTCCGAGTCGCCGCTGCCGATGTTTACCAAGGGCCTCGCCGAGGCCGACCCGGCGGTCTATGCCGCGGTGAAAGGCGAGCTCGAACGCCAGCGCGAGCAGATCGAATTGATCGCGTCGGAGAACATCGTCTCCCGCGCCGTGCTCGAAGCGGCAGGCTCCGTTCTCACCAACAAGTATGCCGAGGGCTATCCCGGCCGGCGCTACTACGGTGGCTGCGAGGAGGTCGACAAGGCCGAACAGCTCGCAATCGAACGGGCGTGCCGGCTCTTCAACTGCTCATTCGCCAACGTCCAGCCGCACTCCGGCGCGCAGGCTAACCAGGCCGTATTCATGGCGTTGCTCAAACCTGGCGACACTTTTCTGGGCATGGCGCTGGACCAGGGCGGCCATCTCACCCACGGCTCGCCGGCCAATCAGTCGGGCAAGTGGTTCAAGGTCGTGTCCTACGGCGTCAAGCCCGACAGTCATCTGATCGACTATGAGCAGATGGAAGAAGTGGCGCGCCGGGACAAGCCGAAGCTGATCGTAGCGGGAGCCTCGGCCTATTCGCGTCACATCGATTGGGCGCGTTTCCGCAAGGTGGCGGACGAAATCGGCGCGTTCTTCATGGTCGACATGGCGCATTATGCCGGCCTCGTCGCCGCCGGCGTCTATCCCAGCCCGTTGCCGCATGCCCATGTCGTGACGACGACGACGCACAAGACGTTGCGCGGCCCGCGCGGCGGCATGGTGCTGTCGAACGATCCCGAAATCGGCAAGAAGATCAATTCCGCGGTGTTCCCCGGCCTGCAGGGCGGGCCGCTGATGCATATCATCGCCGGCAAAGCGGTGGCTCTCGGCGAGGCGCTGCGGCCCGACTTCAAGATCTACGCCCAGAACGTCATCGACAATGCGCGCGCGCTCGCCGCGGCGCTGACCGAGCGCGGGCTGGCCATCGTCTCGGGCGGCACCGACAGCCACGTCATGCTGGTCGATCTGCGGCCCAAGAAGGCGACCGGCGTTTCGGCCGAGAAGGTACTGGACCGCGCCGGCATCACGGTGAACAAGAACAGCATTCCCGGCGATCCGGAGAAGTACACGATCACGTCAGGCGTGCGGCTGGGTTCTCCGGCCGGCACCACGCGCGGCTTCGGCGTCGCGGAGTTCCGCCAGATCGGCCACCTGATCGCCGACGTGCTCGACGGCATTGCCAAGAACGGCCCGGACGGCGACGCCCAGGTCGAACAAGAGGTTCGGGCCAAAGTACACGCGCTGTGTGCCCGTTTTCCGATCTACCGCGACTGATGACGCGCCACGCAAAAAAATAAACGGGGGACGACATGCGCTGTCCATTCTGCGGTCACGAGGACACCCAGGTTAAGGACTCGAGGCCGACCGACGACAATTCCGCGATCCGCCGGCGGCGCTACTGCCCGTCGTGCGGATCGCGCTTCACAACCTTCGAGCGCGTGCAGCTGCGCGAACTGACGGTCGTGAAAAAGAACGGCCAACGCGTCCAGTTCGACCGCGACAAGCTCGCACGCTCGATCTCGACTGCCTGTCGCAAGCGGCCTGTCGATCCCGAGCGGGTCGAGCGCGTGGTCAATGGCATCGTCCGGCGGCTCGAAAGCTCCGGAGAAAGCGAGATCCCCTCGACGCAGATCGGCGAACTGGTGATGGACGCGTTGCGCGCACTCGATCCGGTGGCCTACGTGCGGTTTGCCTCGGTTTACCGCAATTTCCGCGAGGCCAGGGACTTCGAGGAGTTCGTCTCCGACCTCGCCGAGACCAACCTCAAGGACTGACCGGCATGATGCGCGCGGCGCTCGCGCTGGCGCGCCGGTCGCTCGGGCGTACCTGGCCCAACCCGGCCGTCGGTTGCGTGATCGTGCGGGATGGACGGGTGATCGGGCGTGGCCGTACGCGCGATGGCGGCCGGCCCCATGCCGAAACCGATGCGCTGGCCAGTGCACGGGAATCGGTGGCCGGGGCCACGGTGTACGTGACGCTTGAACCTTGCGCGCATCATGGCAAAACGCCGCCTTGTGCCGACGCGCTGATCGCGGCCGGCGTGACGCGCGTCGTGTCGGCGGTCGAGGATCCCGACCCGCGTGTGAAGGGCCAGGGGCACGCACGGCTGAAGGCAGCCGGCGTCGCTGTCGAGATCGGCGAAGGAGCGGCGGAAGCCGCCGAAATCAACGCCGGCTTCTTCCTGCGGGTGAGGGAAGGCCGGCCGCTTTTCCATCTCAAATTCGCCAGCTCTCTCGATGGCCGCATCGCGACGGCGTCAGGCGAGAGCAAGTGGATCACCGGTGACGCCGCGCGCGCCGATGGCCATCGTCTGCGCAGCATCCACGATGCGATCCTGGTCGGCGCCGGGACCGTGGCTGCCGACGATCCCGAACTCACCTGTCGGCTTCCGGGTCTTGACGCCTATTCACCTGATCGCATCGTGCTCGATTCGAAGGCCGCAATGTTGGTGACATCGAAGCTGGCGACAACGGCCCGGACCACGCGGGTGCTCCTATTCCACGCCGGTGCTCCGGCTGCACGGACTGAGCTGTTGCGCGAAAAAGGGATCGACGTCATTGAGGTGCCGGCGCATGGCGATACGCGGGTCGATGTTGCCGCGGCCGCGAAGGTGCTGGGCGGGCTGGGGTACGCAAGCGTGCTGATCGAAGGTGGCGGTCGGATCGCCGCGGCTTTTCTGAGGGCCGGCCTTGTCGACCGGATTAGCAGTTACCGCGCAGGCCTCGTCCTGGGTGAAGACAGCCGCTCTGCGGTTGGACCGCTGGCGCTCGACCGGCTTGATTTCGCGCCCCGGTTCAAGCTGGCTTCCCGCCGGGCTGTAGGCGCTGACACACTGGAAACTTGGCACAGGCAGGCTTAGGTAGCAGCATGTTCACGGGCATCGTCACGGATATCGGCGAGATCGCCGCGATTGCGCCGGGCGGCCAGACCGGTGATCGCCGGTTCGTGGTGCGCACCAAGCACGACATGAAGCCGGTCGCTATCGGCGCATCGATCGCCTGTTCCGGTTGCTGCCTCACGGTGGTCGAAAAAGGCGGTGACTGGTTCGCCGTCGAGGTTTCGGGCGAAAGCCTGACCAAGACGCATCTCGGGGATTGGACGGTCGGCGGCCGGCTCAATCTGGAGTTGTCTCTGAAGCTCGGCGACGAGTTGGGCGGGCATCTGGTCTACGGCCATGTCGATGGTGTGGGAAAAGTCGTCTCGATGACGCCGGAGGGTGGCAGCGTGCGCTTCGTGTTCGAGGCGCCTGCCGACCTGGCGCGGTTCGTCGCCGCCAAGGGCTCGATTGCCATCGACGGCGTGTCCCTCACGGTCAACGAAGTCGACGGCGATCGCTTCGGCATCAACGTCATCTCGCACACCCAGACGGCGACGACCCTCGGCCAGGTCAAGCCGGGGCAACGGGTCAACCTTGAGGTCGACATGCTTGCGCGTTACGTTGCGCGATTGTTGGAGCACGAAAAATCATGAGCGCGCTCGAAAAGGACGCCTGGCGGATCACCTTCGGCGAAGTGAAGGCCGCGGCCGAGGACATCATCGAGGAAGCCCGCAAGGGCCGCATGTTCATCCTGGTCGACGATGAGGACCGCGAGAACGAGGGCGACCTCGTGATTCCGGCACAATGGGCGACGCCCGAGGCCATCAACTTCATGGCCAAGCACGCGCGCGGCCTGATTTGCCTCGCCATGACCCGCGAACGGATCGAGCAGCTCGGCCTGCCGCTGATGGCCCAGAACAACGGCACGCGCCATCAGACTGCCTTCACCGTGTCGATCGAGGCGCGCGAAGGCGTGACCACCGGCATCTCGGCCGCCGATCGGGCACGCACCGTGCAGGTGGCGATCGACCCGTCGTGCGGTCCACAGGACATCGTGACCCCCGGCCATGTCTTCCCGCTGGTCGCCCGCGACGGCGGCGTGCTTGAGCGTACCGGGCACACCGAGTCGGCGGTCGATCTGGCGCGGCTGGCGGGCCTCACGCCGGCCGGCGTGATCTGCGAGATCATGAACGACGACGGCACGATGGCGCGCCGCAACGATCTCATCACCTTTGCTCAGCGCCACGGCCTCAAGATCGGTACCATCGCCGACCTGATCGCCTATCGCCGCCGTTACGACTCGATCGTCAAGCGTATCAGCGAAACCGTACTGGACAGCACCTGGGGTGGCGATTTCCGCTGCGTCGTCTACGTGAACAAGGTGACGATGGCGCAGCACGTCGCCCTCGTGAAGGGCGATCCCGCGACGGGCGGCCCGGTCATGGTGCGCATGCATGCCGTCAATCTTTTCACCGATACGCTCGGTCAACGCAGCGGCGGCCGCGGTGGCGAGATTGAAGCCTCGATGCGCGAGCTTTCCAAGGAAGGCCGGGGCGTCATCGTCCTGATCCGTGAACCGCTCACCGTCGTGTTGGCCGAGCAGCGCCGTCGCGCCGGCGAGCCGATCGAACCGGCCGGCCAGGAATTGCGCGACTACGGTGTCGGCGCCCAGATTCTGATCGACCTTGGAATCAAGGAAATGGTGCTGCTGACCAACAGCAAGAAGAGCGTGGTTGGTCTCGAGGGTTTTGGCCTCAAGATCGTCGGCCAGAAACCCGTCCCCGGCCGTCCGGCGCGCTGATCATGTCGACACGGACGGAAACTCCGACGGCCCGCCCGGCGGTCGCCGGCGTCAAGGGCGCGCGCATTCTGATCGTCGAGTCGCGGTATTACACCGACATCGCCGATGCGCTGATCGCCGGCGCTGAGCGCGAGATCAAGAAGAACGGTGCCACTTCCGAGCGCGTCGTGGTGCCGGGTGCGTTCGAGATTCCGGGCGCCATCGCGCTGGCGGCCGGTCACTACGATGGCTTCGTGGCACTGGGTTGCGTCATTCGCGGCGAGACCAGCCACTATGACTATGTCTGCGGCGAGAGCGCGCGAGGCCTGATGGACCTTGCCGTGCGCGACCGGCTGGCAATCGGTTACGGAATCGTCACGGTGAACAATGCCGACCAGGCGAGGGCACGCGCCAACACCGACCGCGGCGACAAGGGCGGTGACGCCGCTCACGCCTGTCTCACCATGGTGGCGCTCGGTCGCCGTTGGCCGAAATCATGAGTGAACAGATGACGCCGAGTCGCCGGCAGGCCGCTCGACTGGCTGCGGTTCAGGCATTGTACCAGTGGCAAATGGGAGAGCACGGCCCGGCGGAAATCATCGAGCAGTTCCTTGGCGTGCGCACCGGTGAGGCAGGAGAAGGCGGCATGCGTCGCGATGCCGACCGGCCTTTGTTCAAGGACGTGGTCGAGGGCGTCGCTGCCCGCAAGGACGAACTTGAGCAGGCTGTCTCCTCGGCGTTGACGGCGGACTGGACTTGGGCGCGCATAGATCGTCTGGTCCGCGCGATATTGCTGGCCGGCACCTATGAACTCGTTCACCGGCGGGACGTGCCGCCACGCGTGGCAATCAACGAATATGTCGAGGTCGCCCACGCGTTCTACGATCAGGGCGAGCCGAACTTCGTCAACTCGGTGCTCGACCGTGTGGCGCGCCAGGTGCGGCCGGCCGAACTCGCGAAGTGATCGGGCGATGGTCTCCCGCCGGCGGGTTGGTGAGTTCGAGCTGATTGCCCGTTACTTTGCGCCGCTGGCGCGGACCTTCCGCGGCGCTGGCGGCCTTGAGAGCGACAACGCCTTCCTGCCGGCCGACGCGCGCTACGACACCGCTGTAAAGACCGACACGATTGTCTCGGGTGTCCATTTCCTGGCGGACGAAGCCCCGGAACGCGTCGCGGCTAAGGCACTTCGCGTATGCCTTTCAGATCTGGCGGCGGGCGGCGCGGTGCCGTTTGTCTATCAATTGTCGCTCGCCCTTCCTGCAGGCTGGCGGGAAAGCTGGGTTCGAAGCTTCGCGCGCGGTCTGGCTGCCGACCAGCGCCGCTATGGCATCGTGCTGTGCGGCGGCGACACCGTTGTGACGCCGGGTCCGCTTACCGTCACCATTACGGCCTTCGGCCGGGTGCCGCGGAGCAAGGGGCTGGGACGTGCCGGTGCCCGCGCTGGAGACGAACTCTGGGCAAGCGGCACAATCGGTGACGCTGCAATTGGCTTGCTGGCGGCGCGCGGAAAGCTGAATAGGCTTGGCTTGCGCGATCGCAAATTTCTCGAGAGGCGCTACCGCCTGCCGCTGCCGCGCACGGCGCTGGGAAGACGCCTGATCGGAATCGCACGTGCGACGGCCGACGTATCAGACGGGCTGCTGGCCGATGCCGGCCATATCGCCGCCGCCTCACGGCTTGCGGTACACATCGAACGTGACCGGGTACCATTGTCGACTGCCACGCGCCGGGCGCTTGCCGCCGATCCGGGACTGTGGCCGACAGTGCTGGGCGGGGGCGACGACTACGAATTGGTGATCGCCGTGTCGCCCCGGCGTGCACGCGCCCTGATCAATGCCGCCCGGTTGGCCGACGTCGAGGTGACGCGTATTGGCCGCTTTGCCAGCGGTCGCGGCGTCCGTCTCACGGCGGCGGGCGGCGCCGTGGCGGTCCCGCAGGCGGGCTACGTTCATTTCTAGCGGTTGCGCCTCATAGCTGGACTGCGTGTAGCGCGCGGCGAGCGCGGCTATTTGCTTGGGGCGGACAGGGGCACAAGACTAGAGTGCGCGCCCAATGGATGGCACGGTCAAAATTCAGCAGACACCCGCGGCGCCTTCTCGCATGCCGCCGCAGTCGATGCGCAACATCGCGTTGCTGGCGCTGTGTCAGGCGCTGACCCAGAGCAGCAATACCTTGATGTTCGCGTCGTCGGCATTGGCGGTGCTGACGATCGTCTCGCCCGACATGCGCATGTGGGCCAACCTGCCCGTCACCATGCAGCATCTCGGGGTCATGCTGTCGGTGTTTCCGGCTGCGATGCTGATGATGCGCCGCGGCCGCAAGTTCGGTTTCCGCTCTGGCTCGCTGATGGGAATGGCGGGAGCGTCCCTGGCGGCCATCGGCCTCGGCCTTGGCAGTTTTCCGGTGATGTGCCTGGGCGGTCTGTTCCTGGGTTATGCCATTGCCAATATGCAGCTTTACCGCTTTGCCGCCGTCGAACTGGCGCCCGGGGCATTCCGTGCCCAGGCGATCTCCTATGTGACGGCTGGTGGTGTCCTTGCGGGCGTCGTCGGGCCCGCTTTGGCACGCTTCACCCCGGACCTTTGGCTGCCGATCTTCCAGGCAAGCTTCGTGGCGGTCATCTTCGTCCACGCGCTCGTCTTCGTCGTGCAGGGGTTCATCGAATTTCCTGCCGTGAAGGCAGAGGACACAGCGGGGCCGCAGCGGCCGCTGTTCGAGATCGTCACCCAACCCACCTATATAGTGGCCAACGTCGGCGCGATGATCGCCTTTGGCGTGATGTCCTTCGTCATGGCGGCATCGCCCCTGGCCATCGTGCAGTGCGGGCTCGACAGGACCGAAGCCCCGGTCACGATCTTCGTGCACGTAATGGGCATGTTTGTGCCTTCGTTCTTCACCGGACACCTGATCTCCCGGTTCGGCATCTTCAACATTATGGTCGTGGGCAGCATCTTCATGATCGGTGGGGTCGCGGTTGCCCTGACGGGGGTGACGGAATGGCACTTCCGGGGCGCGTTGATGCTGAATGGAGTGGGATGGAATTTCCTGTTCGTCGGGGCCACAACCTTACTTACGACCACTTACCGCCAGGCCGAGCGCGGAAAGGCCCAGGCGTTCAACGATTTCATGGTTTTCGGTACCACGACCGTGGCCAGCCTGATGGCCAGCGTTGTGCTGGAACTCAATGGCTGGGCAGTGCTCAACTATGTGGCCTTGGTGCTGGTTCTCATCGCCCTGGTGGTCATCGTCACGTTCCGGCTGCGGAATCCCTCCCGCGCCTGATGCCAAGCCCTTGAGGCAATGGGGTTTTCCCACGGTCGTGTTGCAGAGACCGGGCGGTTCTGTCATTTTCCGCCCGCCTTGCGCCGGGGGGAGTCGATGACTTCGGCGTGCGCCGGGCTGAAAATGCCGAAAAAACAATAGGTTATAAAAGATGTCTCCTGTTCTTCTGGCCGTCATCGGCAGCGGCGTAATTGCCGTGCTGTATGGCGTCATCACCGCGTCGCGCGTCATGGCCACCGACGCCGGCACTCCGCGCATGCAAGAGATCGCCCAGGCCATTCAGGAGGGGGCGAGTGCCTATTTGCGACGTCAGTACACGACGATCGCCATCGTTGGTGTTGTTGTTCTCGTGGCGCTTGCCATCCTGCTCGGCAAATACGCCGCGGTCGGTTTCCTGATCGGCGCCGTTCTGTCAGGGGCGACAGGCTTCATCGGCATGAACGTCTCGGTGCGCGCCAATGTCCGGACCGCCGTAGCGGCTCAGAAAAGCCTGGCCCAGGGCCTCGATCTTGCCTTCAAGGCAGGCGCAGTCACCGGCATGCTGGTCGCCGGCCTCGCCCTGATCGGCGTCTGTGGCTACTACCTCATTCTACTCAACATGGGCATCCCGGGCGGCAGCCGCACCATGATCGACGCGCTGGTGTCGCTCGGTTTTGGCGCCTCGCTGATCTCGATTTTCGCCCGCCTCGGCGGCGGCATTTTCACCAAGGGTGCGGATGTCGGCGGCGACATGGTCGGCAAGGTCGAGGCGGGGATCCCCGAGGATGACCCCCGCAACCCGGCCACCATCGCCGACAACGTCGGCGACAACGTCGGCGATTGCGCCGGCATGGCGGCTGACCTGTTCGAAACCTACGCCGTGACGACCGTCGCGACGATGATCCTGGCATCGATCTTCTTCGCGGCCGACCCGATGCTGGTTTCCAAGCTGATGACCTATCCGTTGGCCATCGGTGGTGCCTGCATCATCACCTCCATCATCGGTACCTACTTCGTCCGCCTCGGCTCGGACGGCAACATCATGTGGGCGATGTACAAGGGCGTGATCGTGGCCGCCGTGCTGTCGATCCCCGCCATTTATTTCGTCACCGACCATCTGGTCGGCATGGGCACCGTGCTGAAGGTCGCCGACCGGTCGTTCACGGGCATGTCGCTGTTCTGGTGTTCCCTGGTCGGTCTTGCCATCACCGGGCTGATCGTCTGGATCACCGAATACTACACCGGCACCGACTATCGCCCGGTCAAAGCCGTGGCGAAGGCCTCGGTGACCGGCCATGGCACCAACGTCATTGCAGGTCTTGCGATGTCGATGGAAGCCACGGCGCTTCCGGCAGTACTGATCTGCGCCGGCATCGTGACGTGCTACATCCTGGCCGGCCTGTTTGGCATCGCCATTGCCACGACCGCGATGCTGGCGCTTGCCGGCATGGTGGTGGCACTCGATGCCTATGGTCCGGTCACCGACAATGCCGGCGGCATTGCCGAAATGGCGGGATTGCCGAAGGAAGTGCGCAAGAACACCGATGCGCTCGATGCCGTCGGCAACACCACCAAGGCCGTCACCAAGGGCTATGCGATTGCCTCGGCCGGCCTCGGCGCACTGGTGCTGTTCGCGGCCTACACATCAGACCTCGACTACTTCATCGCCCAGGGCAAACTCGGCATCACGGCGGTCGATTTCTCGCTCAAGAACCCGTACGTCGTGGTCGGCCTGCTGATCGGTGGCGGCCTGCCGTATCTGTTCGGCGGCATGTCGATGCTGGCGGTCGGCCGTGCGGCACAGTCGGTGGTCGAGGAAGTCCGCCGGCAGTTCAAGGAGAAGCCCGGCATCATGGCGGGTACGGACCGGCCAGATTATGGCCGTGCCGTTGACATGCTCACCAAGGCGGCGATCAAGGAGATGATGATCCCCTCGCTGCTGCCGGTGCTGTCGCCGATCGTGCTGTTCTTTGTGATCAGCGCCATCGCCAACCGTTCCGACGCCTTCGCGGCGGTCGGCGCCATGTTGCTCGGTGTGATCGTCACCGGCCTGTTCGTCGCCATCTCGATGACGGCGGGCGGTGGGGCCTGGGACAACGCCAAGAAGTACATCGAGGAAGGCCATTTCGGCGGCAAGGGTTCCGAGGCCCACAAGGCCGCGGTGACAGGCGACACCGTCGGCGATCCGTACAAGGACACCGCGGGGCCCGCCGTGAACCCGATGATCAAGATCACGAACATCGTTGCGCTGTTGCTGCTCGCTGTGCTCGCACACTGAGGCAGCGAAGAAGCCCTCACGGAAAAGCCCCGGTCGATGACCGGGGCTTTTTTCTAACGTCAGAAGATTGGAAAGGCCCTCGCGCGGCCTCAGATGCCTGAGCCGCCCGTCGGTGCGCCGGGATTGGTGCCCGCGCCCGTCTTCGATGCCGGATTGAACTTGCCGACGTTGCCGAGGATTTGCTCCAATACCGTCAATTGCTTGCCTGCGCTTGGCGTAATGCGCTGGACCATGGCGATGTCCCTGGCGTCCTTCAGATCGTAGTTCTTTATTGCCTGGATCCGACCGGTTTCGGCGAATGTGATCTGGATCACTTTTTCATCGACGATCTCGGGCTTCAGGAAGGCCCAGTATTCCTGGGATTCGCTGATGTAGTACCAGACGTTCGGATTGAAGGTGGATACCGCCGACGGCGATCCGATCAGGCGGATGACGTCGTCGCGGCTCTGGCTGCCGACCTCCAGTTTCTCGACCGATCCGGGCGTTGCCGCAAAACCGCGCAGGCTGACGTCGGGTTCACAGCCTCCCAAGGCGATGAGGGCTGGAATGAGAACGGTGCCGACGATGGCAAAGGTACGACGCATGAGCTGAATCTTGGGTGAGGGCTTGGGTTCTTGGGAAAGACGGTGCACAACATGTCGCTATGGTGAGTGCGGGTCAACCTCGACCCGTCGCAGCTGGGGGGTGGACCGTGTTAAGCCGTAAGCGCGCCGACGAGAAGTTTGCCGCCGCGTTCTATCTCCGGACTGCCGAGCAGGCGCGTCTGCCAGAATTGTTCGATGCCTGCGGCATTCCCGATACGCTCGATGGCCGCTTCGACGCATTGGCGTTGCATGCTGCCGTCGCCATCGACCGTCTTCGTCGCGAGCCGGATGGCGAAAGGCTGGCGCAGGCCTTCTTCGATGCCATGTTTCGCCACCTCGACGTTACGTTGCGCGAACTGGGCGTCCAGGATCTCGGCGTGGGGCGCAGGATCAAGGTCATGGCCGAAGGGTTCCATGGCCGTGCGCTTGCCTATCGCGAGGCGCTTGCCGGTGGCGCGACGCCACTTGGCGAGGTCTTGCGCCGCAACGCCTATGGCGGTAGGCCGCCGGCCGATGGGGCGACGGTGGCGCGGCTTGAAGCGCATGTCAGTCGATATGCACGAAAGCTTACAGAAACACCGTTCGATGGCTTGTTAAAGTAGATTAGAAAAATGACGCAAAGACCTGAAATGGAAAGAATTGTCGACCTAACTCGTCTGGGAAAGGCTGGCGCGGCGTTGGATATCGTCGCCAACGAAAGTGAATGCGCTGCCTTGACCAAGCGCTTCGGATTTCTGGGCTTGTCGGGCTTTTCAGCGCGGGTGACGGTGGACCCGCGCGGCGGCGGGCAGGTCGTGGTCGAGGGCCGGTTGCGCGGAAGGATCGTCCAAGCCTGCGTCTTGAGCTTGGAGCCCGTGACGCAGGAACTCGACGACGTTTTCTGCATCGTCTTCAAGGAGAATCTTGAGGAAGAGCACGATCCGAGCAGCGGCGAG
>CALDNT010000282.1 GCA_937915145.1 uncultured Reyranella sp. | reverse complement strand
TTGATCGTCCTGGTCTTCATCGCATCCCTGGGGGGCGAAGAATTCAAGCTCAAGGAGGTCATCGGCAACATCATCGTGCTGGCGATCCTGTGCACGCTCGTCTTCAAAGTTGGACTCGGGATGAATATTTCCATCGTGCAGGGAATTTGGTGAGATGGAGATCCTCGATAACCTGGCGCTCGGTTTCAGCGTCGCCTTCAGCCTGCAGAACCTGACCTACGCATTGCTCGGCTGCATGCTCGGAACGCTGATCGGAGTACTTCCCGGCATCGGTCCCGTCGCAACCATCGCCATGCTGCTGCCGATCACCTTCCACCTTCCGCCTACGGCATCGCTGATCATGTTGGCGGGCATCTACTATGGCGCCCAGTATGGAGGTTCGACGACGTCGATCCTGGTCAACCTGCCCGGCGAAGCGGCCTCGGTCGTAACCTGCCTCGATGGCTACCAGATGGCGCGCAAGGGCCGTGCGGGAGCGGCGCTGTCGATCTCGGCGGTCGGTTCGTTCTTTGCCGGCACTGTCGGCACGATGCTGATCGTCCTGTTCGCCGAGCCCCTGACCCAGATGGCGCAGAAATTCGGCCCGGCCGACTATTGCGCGTTGATGGCGCTGGGCCTCGTGGCGGCCGTCGTGCTTGCCAGCGGCTCCGTCACCAAGGCCATCGCCATGGTCTTTCTCGGCCTGCTGTTCGGCCTGATCGGTACCGACGTGAACACCGGTGCGCAGCGTTTCACCTTCGACGTCCCCGAACTCAGCGACGGTATCGACTTCGCGCCGATCGCCATGGGCCTGTTCGGCATCGCCGAGATCGTCGTCAACCTCGAACGACATCTGACCCGGTCTGGCGCCATAAAAGTCGGTTCGCTGTGGCCAACTCGCGAAGAAATCCGGCGATCCATTCCTGCCGTGTTACGCGGCACCATGCTTGGCTCGCTGCTCGGCGTGCTGCCAGGTGGCGGCCCGACCCTCGGGGCTTTCTCGGCCTATACTCTGGAGAAGAAAATCTCCAAGAATCCCGGAGAGTTTGGCAAGGGTGCGGTCGAGGGCGTGGCGTCGCCCGAAGCGGCCAACAACGCTGCGGCGCAAACGTCGTTCATTCCCATGCTGACGTTGGGCATCCCCTCGAACGCGGTGATGGCGTTGATGGTCGGCGCCATGATCATTCAGGGCATTCAGCCCGGCCCCGAAGTCATGACCAAGAATCCGAGCTTGTTCTGGGGCATGATCGCCTCGATGTGGGTCGGCAACCTGATGCTGGTTATCATCAACCTTCCAATGATCGGAATGTGGGTGAAGCTGCTGACGCTGCCCTACCGCTTCCTTGCGCCGGCCATCCTGCTGTTCTGCTGTATTGGTGCCTATAGCCTGCAGAACAGCACCTTCCACGTCTACCAGGTCGCCGCCTTTGGCGTGTTGGGATACATCTTCTCCCGTCTTGGCTGCGAAGGCGCCCCCTTCCTGTTGGGGCTTGTCCTCGGCCCACAGATGGAAGAATACTTCCGGCGCGCCATGCTGCTGTCGCGTGGCGACCCGATGGTATTCCTTGAACGGCCAATCAGTCTCGGCCTGCTGATCGCCACGGCGTTTCTCCTGTTGCTGATGGCGCTGCCCAGCATCAAGAAAGCCCGCAAGGAAGCGTTCACCGAAGAGGGTTGACGGCCGAGGAGACCTGAGATGTCCGACCTGCCGAAGCGCGTGCTGATCGACGAGGAAGGCCCCCGGGAAGGCTTTCAATCCGAAAAGAAAGCGATCCCGGTGCCCGACAAGGTACGCCTCATCGAGGCGCTGGCGGACACCGGCCTGGAGCGAATTGCCTGTGTCTCCTACGTCAATCCGAAGCGCGTGCCGACCATGGCCGATGCCGAGGAAGTGGCGGCGCTGATCCGGCGCAAGCCGGGCATTCAGTACAGCGCGCTGTGGCTCAACCAGCAGGGCCTCGAGCGGGCGCTGAGGGGCCCCCTCGACGTGCAGGGCGGCGTACGCATTACCGCCTCCGATACCTTCTCGCGCAAGAATGTCGGCAAATCGGTGCAGGACGCTCTGGTCGAGCAGCGCATGTCGCTCAAGACCTTCAAGGACCGGGGCATGCCGGTCGAGTGGGGTATCGTGCTCGGCGCCTTCGGCTGCAATTTCGAGGGCGAGCTTTCCACTGACCTGATCCTGTCGCGGGTCCAGTCGGTACTCGACGAGGCCAACTTGGCCGGCTTTGAATTGAGAGGCATCAAGCTCACTGACGCCATGGGCTGGGCGACGCCGCGGTCGATCGAGCGGCTGATCGGCGCGACTCGTTCCAAGTGGCCCGATCTCGAAATTGCGCTTCACCTGCACGATACGCGCGGTACTGGCATGGCCAGTGCCTATGCCGGCCTGCGCATGGGGGTTGCCAGGTTCGATGCCTCGATCGCCGGGCTTGGCGGCTGTCCGTTCGCGGCAACCGACGGCGCGGCAGGCAACATCTGCACCGAGGACTTTGCCTTCCTGTGCGAGGAAATGGGCGTCGAGACCGGACTCGATATCGATCAGCTCATCGAAGTCGCCAGACTCGCAGAAGACGTTGTCGGGCGACCTCTTCCCGGTCACGTCATGCGCGGTGGTACGTTGAAGGCAGCCAGACAAAAGGTGGCAGCATGAATGGTGACGCAATGACGAGCACGATCCCCGACTCCACCTTCGTCGAGGTTGCGCACACGCCTTGGCAAGCGACCCGCTTTGCCGGCATTGAGTGGAAGATCCTGATGGAAGACAAGGCAACCGGCATGTTCACCGCCTTGATGCGGTGGGCCCCCGGCGCCCGACTGCCCGAGCATGAGCATGCCGCACTCGAGCAGACCTATGTGCTCGAAGGGTCTTTCGCCGACGACGACGGCGTCTGCACTGCGGGCAATTTCGTCTGGCGACGCAAAGGCAGCCGCCACGATGCGTGGACCGAAGAAGGCTGCCTGATGCTGGCGTTTTTCCTCAAGCCCAACATGTTCCTCGACGGCCCAGCCCGCTAGGCGACGCTCGTGGGTGGACGCGGGCGTTACGCCCATGCAACATGGCATCGACGAACAGCGGCTGACTAGACCGCTGCAGGAGGCAAAGGAGGTTTAACCGCACGCTTGCTCGCGTGTGGTGTCGCTGATTGCTTTGGCAGCGATCATCTGGAGCAAGCAGGTGTCATCCTCACTTCGCAAAAACTTTGGCGCGCGTTGGCAATCGACATGCCGGCGGCATCGGTGCGGCGCTGGGCTCATGGGGAGCCCGCGTCATGAACGAAACTATTGTTCCGGGAAGGACAACTATGAAACGCAGACTAATCTTTCTGGCGGCCGGGGCCGTAGCGGCCTCTTTGACCGTTGGCGCGGCAACCGCACAGGAAATAAAGCTGCCGCAGTCGCTTACCTTGACGGCCTACGACACCGGCACGTCGGGCTTCAACATCGCCGTCGCCATCGGCAAGATGATGAAGGAAAAGTACAAGACCGATGTTCGTGTCTTGCCGGCCGGCAACGACATTGCGCGCCTGGCGCCCCTCAAGACCGGACGCGCCCAGGCTTCGGCCATGGGCATCGGCAGCTATTTCGCCTCTGAAGGCGTGTTCGAATTTGCGACTGCCGACTGGGGGCCGCAGCCATTGCGGCTGATCCTGTCGGCGGCCTCATGCAACGCCATTACCCTTGGCGTGGCCAAGGACACCGGCGTCAAGGAGTTCAAGGACCTCAAGGGCAAGCGCATCGGACAGGTCGTCGGCTCGCCGGCACTGAACCAGAATGCCTTCGCCATCCTGGCCTTCGCCAACCTCGGCAAGAGCGACGTGAAGTTCGTCGAATTCTCGGGCTACGGCGCCATGTGGAAAGGCATGCTCAATAACGAGGTTGATGCTGCCATCGCCTCGAACATCTCCGGGCAGGCTCGGGAAATGGAAGCCTCGCCGCGAGGCCTGGTGCTGCCGCAGACACCCGTTTCCGACAAGGCCGGCTGGGAGCGTCTGCACAAACTTGGACCGTACTTTTACCCGCACAAGACGACGTGCGGCGCGGGCGGCGTGAGCAAGGAGCATCCCCTCGAGTTGCCGGCCTACCCCTACCCGATCTTCATGTCATATGCGTCGGAGAAGAGCGACCTGATCTACTCCATCGCCAAGTCGATGATCGTAAACTACGCCGACTACAAGGACGGCGCGCCCGGTGCGGACGGCCTGGAACTCAAGCGCCAGATCCTGTCGTGGGTGTTACCGTACCACGAGGGCACGGTGAAGGCGATGAAGGAAGCCGGCGTCTGGACTGCCGAAGCGCAGAAGCACAATGACATGCTGATCAAGCGCCAGGACACATTGGCCAAGGCGTGGGCGGAATTCATCAAGGCGAAGCCGCCCGAGGACAAGGCCGCGTTCGCGGCGGCATGGATGGCCAAGCGCAAGGACGCCCTGACGAAGGTCGGCATGGAGCCGATTTTCTAACACTCGACCAAGACTCGACAGGTAACAGCGTAAAAATGTCGGAAACATCCGTCGACGAAGTGCCGGGTTCAGGGTCATCCCGAACCCGGCGCCTCTCGCCCGCATGGCGGGCCCTGCTGCTGATTTGGACTGCCGGATCCATCATCCTCTGCTTCAATCAGCAGTTCACCCTGCGCTTTTTCGTCGGCTTCACGATGCTCGACACAGAGTATTTTTGGGGCCTCATCGCAGTCCTGCTGCCGTTGGCGTTCATACTCTACCCGTTGAAGCCCGGCGTGCACGTCGACCACGTGCCGATTTACGACATTCTGCTTTTCCTGGTGTCGACAGCCCTCTGCGGCGTATTCATCGCGACGGCCCGCGAGTCGGCAGCCGGCGGGTGGGAGTACAACGCACCTTTTGTCGCCGAACCCTGGATCGTTTGGTCCGCAGTCGCGATGTGGGCGTTGGTTCTTGAGGCCTTGCGCCGAGCCGGCGGCTGGGTCCTGTTTTTCCTGATGGGTACGTTCTCTCTGTTCCCGCTGTTCGCAGGCGTCATGCCGCCTCCGCTTCACTCGCCATCGGTAGACCTGCTCGATACCGCCTCGTATCACATCTTCTCCCGCGAGAGCGTCCTTGGAATCCCGATGAGAGCCTTTGCCGAGTTGGTGATCGGCTTCCTCGTGTTCGGAACGGCGCTGCAGTACACGGGCGCCGGCGCTTTCTTCATCAATCTGGCATTCGCCCTGTGCGGCCACTATCGCGGTGGCGCGGCCAAAGTGGCGATCTTCTCGTCGGGCCTGCTCGGCTCGATGAGCGGCAGCGTCATCTCCAACGTCCTCACGACGGGAACCATGACGATTCCCGCCATGAAGAAGACCGGCTTCAAGCCGTCGGTCGCCGCTGCCATCGAAGCCTGCGCCTCCACGGGTGCGGTCCTTGCGCCGCCGGTCATGGGCGCCACCGCCTTCGTCATGGCTGAATTCCTGAATGTCCCCTACTCGGATGTCGCGCTCGCGGCCGCCGTGCCCGCGGCGCTCTACTTCTTCGCACTGTTCATGCAGATCGACTTCAACGCCGGCCGCAACTCGATGATCGGGATGCCACGAGAGGAAATGCCGAAGCTGCGGGACGTGTTCCGCGACGGCTGGTACTTTATCTTCGTCATCATCCTGCTGGTCGTGCTGCTCCTGGTGATGAAACGCGAAAACTGGGCGCCGTGGCTGGCCACCGGCCTCCTCCTCGTGCTCAATCAGCTCTTCTCCGACAGGCGCTGGGGCTGGAACGAAGTGCTGGTGTTCCTCGAGGGCAACGGCCGTGTCTTCGTCGAACTGGTGGCAATCCTTGCCGGCATCGGCCTGCTGGTGGGTTCGTTCTCATTGACTGGACTGACCGGGACCCTGACCACCGAACTGCTGTACATGGCCGGCGATCAGCCGCTCCTGCTCATGCTGATGGGTGCGCTGACTAGCTTCATCCTTGGCATGGGGATGACGATCACCGCCTGTTACATCTTCCTGGCGGTCCTTCTCGCACCCAGCCTGATCAACGTCGGCCTCGATCCGCTGGCCGTGCACATGTTCATCATGTACTGGGGCATGGTCTCCTTCATCACGCCACCGGTAGCATTGGCCGCCTTTGCTGCGGCGTCCGTGGCCAAGGCCAACCCGATCGAAACCGGCCTTCAGGCCATGAAGATCGGCAGTATCATCTATTTCGTGCCGTTCTTCTTCGTCATGAATCCTGCTCTCGTGCTGCAGGGCACTCTTGCCGATTTCGTGCCGCACATCGTCACCGCGGTTATCGGAGTCGTCCTGGTCTGCGGCGGCCTCCAGGGATACATCAGCCGAATTGGCAATCTGCGCCGTTGCGGGCCATTGGAATGGCCGGTCCGTGCCGCCTTGATCGTTGGCGGCCTGATGTTCGCGGCGCCCGGCGGCGGCCTGATGCCACTGTCGTCTTTGCAGATGACGCTGGCCGCTCTTGCGGTATCCTGTCCGGCACTCGCCATTGCCTGGATTTACTCTCGCCGCCCTCAGACGGCTTGAGTATCGGTCCGCAACGGCATTTGCAGATGGGAATGGAACATCATGCCCGGCGTACTTGACGGAATTCGCGTACTCGATTTCGGCCGCTACATCGCCGGGCCATTCTGCGGCACGATGCTGGGCGACCTTGGTGCAGAGGTCATCCGCATCGAGAAGCTCGGCGGCAGCGAAGATCGCTGGGTCACGCCAGTCGCCGAGGGCGGCGAAGGCGCCATGTTCCTCCAGATGGGCCGCAACAAGCTCGGTCTTACGCTGAACCCGATGAAGCCGGCCGGCCGTGAGATCGTGAAGAAGTTGATCGCGGTCTCGGACGTGGTCATCGCCAACCTGCCCTACGAGGCCCTGCAGGAAATGGGCATCGATTACGAGACTCTTTCCGCCCTCAATCCCCGCATCATCCTGGCCACGACCTCGACTTTCGGTTCGGAGGGCCCCTATGCCACCCGCGTCGGCTTCGACACGATCGGCCAGGCGATGTCGGGGGCGATGTTCCTGTCGGGGGACGGCAAGGTGCCGACCCGCATGAACGCCCCGTTCGTCGATTTCGGCACGGCACTGCTCAACACGGTGGGCGTGCTGGCCGCCCTGATCGACCGCGCCAAAAGCGGCAAGGGCCAGAAGGTCGAGACGGCCCTGCTCCGTACTGCCGTCAACATCACCAACGGCCACCTGATCGAGCAGGCAATGCTCAGCCTCAATCGTATTGCCACGCTTAACCGCGGCTTCACGGCAGGTCCGTCAGACACTTTCAAATGCAAGGACGGCTGGATCTACGCCATGACCATCGGCCAGCCCCTGTTCGTGCGCTGGTGCAAGCTGATGGGCGACGAGACCCTGGCCAAGGACGCGCGCTTCAAGGATGACCTGGCGCGCGGCGACAACGGTGAGACCTTGTCGGCCATCATGCAGAAATGGTGCGACGGCCGCACCACGGCCGAGGCGCTGGCGGCCCTCGAGGCCAACCGCATACCGGCGGGCCCGGTCTACACGCCGCAACAGGCACTCGACGATCCCCATGTGCGGGACGCCAAGTTCATGCATCCGATGGAGTATCCGGGCGCGGCCATGCCGGTGCCGGTGCTTCAGGAGCCGGTAAAATTGTCGCGGACACCGCTTACCATCCGCCGCCGGGCGCCGACGCTGGGCGAGCACACGGACCAGATCCTGCAGGAGCTCGGCTACGACTCTGCGGCGATCCAGAAACTACGGGCCGACCGCGTCGTCTGACGCCTCGACGCCGTCATGTGATCCGGATGCTCGTTGATGCGTACAACGAGCAAGGAGCCACACATGCGCCGTCTTGTTCTCGCAATCGTCCTCGCATTGATCGGGGTAATCCCCGCGACCGCTGCGGAGGAGTCCCCTTATGGCACCGGCCTGACTTTCGTCGCCTACCGCAACGGTGAGGCGATCGGACATCACACTCTTGCGTTTCAACGGCGCGGACCGGAGCTCCAGATCTCGACCTCGATCGATCTCGCCGTAAAATTCCTGGGCTTGACCGTCTACCGTTACACCCATCAGGCGCAGGAAGTCTGGCGTGGCGAGACATTCCAGTCCCTCAGCTCGCAGACCGACGACAATGGCAAGAAATTCGCGGTCCGAACGCCGGGCAGCGAAACCACCGGCAAGACCGGGCCGCCGGACATCCTGCCCTCGACGCATTGGAACCATCGCCAGGTCCATCAAACCAGCCTGCTGAACACCCAGACCGGCGCCGAAGCGAGGGTGCAGATTGTGTCCATCGGGCGTGAAACGGTCCGCACATCCAGCGGCTCGATCGAGGCCATGCGCTATCGCTACACTGGCGATATCGTCATGGACCAGTGGTTCGACGACCGCGGCCGCTGGGTAAGAATGTCATTCGCCGCTTCCGACGGATCGACGATCGAGTACATTCTGCAGGAATGACGCCCGCCGACCGCTTCGCCCGACTGCCCGACCTCCTTGCCGCCGACACCGATCTGCGCCGCCGCGGCCATTGGCTGAACGCCGACTGTCGGATCGACATCGGGGCCGAGCCCTTCCATCTGACCCTGCGCGAAGGTGGCCTTGCCGACTTTGCCCGAGGCCCTCGCCTGTTGCGCTCGGTCGCCTTCAGCCTCCACGGCACCGACGACGCATGGCGGCACCATTGGCAGAAAGTGCCCGCCCCTGGCTGGCATGACCTCTTCGCCATGACCAAACGCGGCGCCATGTCGATCAACGGCGATCTGCGGCCGCTGCTGCAGAATCTGCAGTACTTCAAGGACCTGCTGGCCTTGCCGCGCCGGCTGCCGGAGGCAAGCTGACATGGCACCAACCCTCGATCCCATGGTCGGCCGCTATGTCCGCCTCGACATCGACGGTATCCCCCACCGCGTCTACTTCGAGGAGGCGGGCCCCCCGGACGGCGGAGGCATCCCCCTCGTCTGCCTGCACACCGCCGGCGCCGACAACCGCCAGTTCCGCCACCTGCTGGCCGATCCCGAGATCATCCGCCGCTTCCGGGTACTGGCCTTCGACATGCCCTGGCACGGCAAGTCGACGCCGCCGGACGGCTGGGAAGGCGGTGAATATCGCCTGACCACCGCGTCCTACACCGCCACCGTCCGCGCCTTCTGCGGTGCCATGGAACTCGACAGACCGGTGGTCATGGGCTGCTCGATCGGCGGGCGGATCGTGCTCAATCTCGCGATCGGCCATGCCGCGGAATTTCGCGCCCTGATCGCCCTCGAAGCCGCCGACTTCCAGAAACCCTGGTACGACACGGCCTGGCTGCACCGTCCCGACGTGCACGGCGGCGAGGTCTGCGCCGCCCTTATCTCCGGCCTGATCGCCCCGCAAAGTCCGCCGGTGAACCGCCACGAGACACTGTGGATGTACATGCAAGGCGGCCCCGGCGTGTTCAAGGGCGACCTCTATTTCTACCGTGTTGACGGCGATCTGCGCGAGAAGGTGAAGACAATCGACACTAGGGTTTGTCCGCTCTACCTGCTGACCGGAGAGTACGACTTTTCCTGCACCGCCGAGGACACGCTGCGCACCGCAGCCCAGATCCCCGGCGTCGAGGTCCAGGTGATGAAGGAACTCGGCCACTTCCCGATGAGCGAGAACCCGGCGAGGTTCCGCGAATATATTCTGCCCGTGCTGGACAAGATCGCCCGCTAGAGAATCTGGAAGACCTCGTAGACCGGCCCGGTCGGCTCGCGCCTGCCGGTTGCGACGCAGACGATGCGATTGAGGAAACGATACTTGTCCGACGAGGTCTCGAACCACGGCGTTGAGCGGAAATAGTACTGGCTGGGATCGACCTTCTCGCCCTTGTTGAGCTGGTCGATCACCCAGGCCGGGCCATGGCGCATGCCGCGATAACTCATGTAGACGAGGTGGTCGTCGTCGGTCTTGAGCGTCAGCCGGACATCGAGCTGCAAGACGCCGTCACGCCGCATCAACAGCCAGTCGCCGCCCGGCGACGGCAGGACGGTGCCGCGCAATTCCTCGCCCTGGAAGGTACCGCCGGTGACGGTCGCGATGCGGCGGTGCCCGTACGGCGTCTCGCCGAGATCGGTCATGCTCTGATCGACGGCGAGAGTCAGGGTGAAGAGATGCGAGGAACGGAGCGTCGGTACAGTCATCTTTTCCTCAAATCTTGCTCTCGCGGCCCTCCCAGTAGGGCGCACGTAAGTCGCGTTTCATGATCTTGCCGATGGTACTGCGCGGCAGCGAATCGCGGAACTCCAAAGCGACCAGCCGCTGCGTCTTGCTGAGCTGGCCGTTGGCCCATGTGCGGATCTCATCCACCGTCGCCTTCGAGCCCCGCGCCCGCACCGCAAGCGCCATCGGCGATTCGCCCCACTGGTCGCTCGGCACGCCGATGACAGCCACATCTATCACGTCGGGATGACCCAGCAGCATCACCTCGATGTCGGCGGCATAGACGTTGAAACCGCCGGAGATGATCATGTCCTTCTTGCGATCGAGCAGGATGACGAAGCCATCCTCGTCGATCTTGCCCATGTCGCCCGATTTGAAGAACAGTCGGCCATCCGGGTCGTACCAGAACAATTCCCGGGTCTTGTCTTCCTGGCGGTAGTAGCCCTTCATCATCACCGGGGCGCGGCCCGCCAGCTCGCCGACCTCGCCCTGCGGCAGCACCTTGCCATGCTCGTCCAGCACCACGATCTCGCTACCGAGGCCGGGTTTGCCGACGGTATGGAGCTTGTCTGGATTGAGGTTGGCCTCCAGCATACAGCTCGCGCCGCCCTCGGTGAGGCCGTAGATCTCGATCAATCGTCCCGGCCAGCGCGCCAGGCAATCCGCCTTGACGTGGGCCCGCAGTGGCGCACTGGTCGAGAGCTTGGCCTTGAACGCACCAAGGTCATACTTGTCGAAGTCCGGATGCGCCAGGATGCGCTGATACTGCACAGGCACCAGCATCGCATGGGTCACGCGCTCACGCTGGGCGATCTCGAGGAATTTCCCGGCATCCGATTTGGTCATCAAGATGGTTGTGCCGCCGACACCGATCGTCGCGAGCACGGACACGAGAGTCGTGTTCGAATACAGCGGTGTCGAAGCCAGCGAGACCGTGTCGGGACCGTAGTCGAGGGCGGTAAAGCGTACGGCCAGCAGGTCGCGCATGCCGTGCGAATGCAGGATGCCCTTGGGCAGGCCCGTCGTGCCCGAGCTGTAGATGATGTTGAAGTCGTCGAGCATGCCGATCGGCACCGCAAAAGCTTCGTCGCTGGCTGGAGACAGCCATTCCTCGAAACCCGACCACCCCGGCCGCGCGAAGTCGTAGGCGATACGGCCGCCGGCGACCAGCTTGCGGAGGCGGTCCTCGTAGGGTTCGACCAGGCCGCGGTACCGATCCGACAGGAACAGAACCTTGGCGTCGCAGTCGTCGAGCATCTTCTCCAGCGCATCCGCAGCGGCCATGGTCGACAGCGGCACGACGCAGGCCCCGGCCCGCAGGCCTGCCACGAAAGTTTCCAGATACTCGACCGAGTTGGCGGCCAGGATCGCGATCTTGTCGCCGCACCCCACCCCCATGCCCGCCAGGCCGCGCGCGATCCTGTTCACCCGCCGGTCGAAGTCTCCCCAATTTCGCGTCGTGGCTTCGCAGACGACGGCACGCTTGTCGGGAAAGCTAGCGGCGTGTTGCGCCACACGGACCGGAATCGAGAGGAATTCGGGGAAGTCCGCCTGCGTCGGTTGCGGAACCAGAATCTGGTCGGGACTCATCGCCGCAAGCCCCGCCTACTTCTTGGGTTCGACCTTCTCCACCGGGCCACCGGCCTTCTTCCAGGCGCCGAAGCCGCCTTCGAAATGCGCCACCGGCGTCAGGCCCATGTCCTGTGCCGTCCTGGTCGCCAGCGCCGAGCGCCAGGCGCCGGCACAGAAGAACACGAACTTGTTGCCGGTCTGGAAGAACTCCTTGGCGTAGGGGCTCTTGGGATCGATCCACATCTCGATCATGCCGCGCGTCACATTGATGGCACCGGGAATCGTGCCGTCGCGCCACAATTCGCGCGGATCGCGGATGTCGATGAAAGTAACACCCGGCTGGCCATGAACCTTCATCGCGTCGGCCAACGGCAGTGTCTCGATCACGGCATTCGCCTCGTCGACCATCTGCTGCACGGTCTTCTTGATTTCGAGTGGCATCGCATCGTCCTCCTTACGCAGAATTCGGCTTACTTCTCCGGGACATTCCCGGTGAGCTCCGCCAACCATACATCGGGACTGCCGTCGGACGGCGCCCGCCAGTCACCACGTGGCGACAGCGATCCGCCGGACGAAATCTTCGGTCCGTTGGGCAGCGCCGAGCGCTTGAACTGGTTGGCGAAGAAGCGGCGCAGGAAAAGAGTCATCCATTTGCGGATCTCTTCGAGAGTGAAGGCCCGCTTCGACGATGCGGGTACGTTGGCGGGCCACGCACCCTTGCTGACGTCGTGCCAGGCATTCCAGGCAAGGAAAGCGATCTTCGACGGCCGGTAACCGAGCCGCGTCAGGTAGTAGAGATTGAAATCCTGCAGGGCATAAGGTCCGACCGACTGCTCCGTCGACTGGATGACGCCATCCTCGCCCGCCGGGATAAGCTCCGGTGAGATTTCCGTGTCGAGAATGTCGTGCAGCGTCGCCGCCGTGTCCTCGTCGACATCGCCCGACGCGGCAACGAAGCGGATCAGATGCTGGATCAGCGTCTTGGAGACCGAACCGTTGGGATTATAGTGGGACATGTGGTCGCCCACGCCGTAGGTGCACCAGCCCAGCCCCAGTTCTGACAGATCGCCCGTTCCGACCACCATGCCGCTGTGCTGGTTGGCCAGGCGGAACAGATAGTCGGTGCGCAGCCCTGCCTGGACGTTCTCGAAGGTGACGTCGTAGACCTTCTCGCCACGGCCGAACGGATGGCCGATATCGGCCAGCATCTGCTTGGCGGTTGGCTTGATGTCGATTTCGGCCGCCGTGACGCCCAGCGCGCGCATCAGCCGCCAGGCATTCTTGTGGGTTTTATCCGAGGTGCCGAATCCCGGCATCGTGTAGGCAAGCACGTTCTTGCGATCGAGGCCCAGCAGGTCCATCGCCCGGCAGGTCACCAGCAGGGCATGTGTCGAATCGAGGCCGCCGGACACGCCGATGATGGCGCGCTGGACCCGGCTCGACTGCAGTCGCTGCGCCAGGCCCTGGACCTGGATGTTATAGGCCTCGTAGCAATTGTCGCGCAGCTTGGCCGGATCCGAGGGCACATAGGGAAACCGCTCGATGGGCCGGTGCAGCTCTACGCTCTTCTTCGGTGCATCGAGTTGGAATTCGAGGGCGCGGAACCGCGTCACCCGCGCACCCTCGTTCGCCGCGCAGTCGGCAAAAGCATTGTAGCGCAGCCGCTCCTGGCGAATGCGGCCGAGATCGATATCGGCCTGGATAGTGACCGAGTCCTTGGCGAAGCGCTCGGACTCGGCCAGTTGGTCGCCGCATTCGAAGATGGCGGCGTGGCCGTCCCAGGCCAGATCGGTCGTCGACTCGCCCGCACCCGATGCGGAATAGGCGTAGGCTGCAACGCCGCGCGACGACTGGCTGCCGCACAGCAGGCGGCGCGTCTCGGCCTTGCCGATGGTGATGTTGCTGGCCGACAGATTCACCAGAACCTCGGCGCCGGCGAGGGCGGCATGGCTCGAAGGCGGCACAGGCACCCAGATGTCTTCGCAAATCTCGACATGGAAGGTAAACGGCACGCTGCCGGTCGAGCGAAAGAGAAAATCCGTGCCGAACGGCACCGTCTGGCCGGCAAGACCGATTTCCGGCTCCAGAACGTTGGCACCCGACACGAAATGCCGCTTCTCGTAGAACTCACGGTAGTTCGGCAGGTAGATCTTGGGCACCACGCCCAAGACGGCGCCGCGATGGACGACGATCGCCGTGTTGTAGAGCCGGCCGCGGACACGCAGCGGTGCGCCGACGATCAGGACCGGATTGAGCTTCTTCGACGCCTTCACGACCTCGGCAATGGAGCGCTCGACTTCGTCGAGAAGTGCGTCCTGCAGCAGCAGGTCCTCGATGGCGTAGGACGAGAGTCCGAGTTCGGGAAAGACCATGAGCGCGGCGCCGGCCTTGTCGCCCTCGGCCGCCAGCCTCAGCGTTTCGGCGAGGTTGAATGGTGCATCTGCCACGCGGGTGCGCGGAACGCAGCAGGCCAGGCGCAGGAACTCATGGGAATAAAGCGAGAAAAAATCGGACATCGGGACTCCGGTGATCCTCTACAGTCCGATGGCGCCCAATTCAGATCAAGGGGTGGCCGGATCAAGGGCTGGGGGTTAGGCGATGGTGGGCGCGACAGGGATTGAACCTGTGACCCCTGCCATGTCAAGACAG
>CALDNT010000281.1 GCA_937915145.1 uncultured Reyranella sp. | reverse complement strand
GTTTGAATCACATAGCGCATCGTCGCGGAAGCCTTTTATGAGTACAGAACCTAGCCGGTCGCTGGCTCGCCGCTGGACTGACCTGCAAAATCCACGGGTTGACCCGTGCGGGCGGCACAGGCAAGCCCGGAGCCTCATGTCCGCGCCCACAGTCGACGCACCTGACTCGCTCAGCCACCTGATCCCGTCGCGTGTCGCGCGCGGCTTCTTCCTGGCTGTCGTGTCCGGCCTCTTCTTCACCTTCCTCAACGCCTCGGTGAAGGAACTGGCGGGCGAAATGCCGCCGTTGTTCGTCGCCTGGGGTCGCTGGGTCGCCGGCATTGCGATGGTCGCACCTTACCTGCTGTGGCGCGTCGGCCTTGCCGGCATGGGCACACAGGACATGAAGCTCCACTGGTTCCGCGGTCTCTTCCACACCACCGGCTATGGCCTGTGGTACGAGGCCGTGGTCTGGCTGCCGCTCGCCACCATGGCGGCGCTGAGCTTCACCGGTCCGATCTTCGTCACCGTGGGCGCCGTGATCTTCCTGCGCGAGACCGTGCACTGGCGGCGCTGGGCCGGCGTCGCGGTGGGCTTCGCCGGCATGCTGGTGATCGTCCGCCCGGGCTTTGCCGAACTGAACCCCGGCATCCTGATGATGCTGGCCGCCGTGCCGCTGATCGCCGGCTCCAACCTCGTGGCCAAGGTGGTGTCGGGCCGCGACAAGCCCGCCGTCGTCGTGCTGTGGCAGAGCGTGGTCGGCGCCATCTGCTTCACGCCGCTTGGCCTGTGGTACTGGCAGACGCCGACGCTGCCCCAACTCGGCCTGTTCGTCGCCGCCGGCTTCTTCGGCACCATGGGCTACTTCTTCATCACCTGGGCCTATCGCCTGCTCGACATTTCCGCCCTGCAATCCATCACCTTCCTCGCCATCGTCTGGGCTGCCTTGATGGACGTGGCGGTCTGGGGCAAGACGGCCGACATCTGGACCTTCGTGGGGGCCGCGATCATCGTGGCGTCCACGACCTACATCGCCCATCGTGAATCGCGAACCGGGGCCGTCGCGAAAGGAAAGAAAGCATGACCGATCGTCTGGCCGGCAAAGTGGCCCTCCTCACCGGCGGTGCGTCGGGCCTCGGCGAAAACGCCGCCCTCCTGATGGCCCGCGAGGGTGCCAAGGTGGTGATCGCCGACATCCAGGAAGACAAGGGCCGCGCGCTCGCCACCAAGATCGGCAAGTCCGCCCATTTCGTGAAGCTCGACGTCACCAGCGAGGACAACTGGCAGGCGGCCATTGCCGAAGCCGTCAAGCACTTCGGTGCGCTGCACGTGCTGCTGAACTCCGCCGGCATCGGCCTCACCAAGACGGTCGAGGACATCACGCTGGAGGAATGGCGGAAGGTTCATGCCATCGACCTCGACGGCGTGTTCCTGGGCTGCAAGCACGGCGTCGCCGAGATCAAGAAGCACACCAAGACCCTGGGCGGCTCGATCATCAACATCTCGTCGATCTCCGGCATCATCGCCGGCGCCAACATGGCGGCCTACAATTCGGCCAAGGCCGGCGTGCGGCTGCTCAGCAAGTCGGTGGCGCTGCATTGCGCCAAGTCGGGCTACAACATCCGCTCCAACTCGGTGCATCCCACCTTCATCGACACCCCGATCCTCGACCGCCACCGTGTGCGCTTCGGCCAGGAGATCATGCAGCAGAAGCTCGGCAAGCAGGTCCCGATCGGCCGCCTCGGCCGGCCCGAGGAAGTGGGCTGGGCGCTGGTCTTCCTCGCCTCGGACGAATCGAGCTTCATGACCGGCTCGGAAGTCGTGATCGACGGCGGCATTTCGGCAATGTGATTCGAAGGAGACATCGACATGCTTCTCTCTCTCAATGGACGTCGCGTCTATTTCGACCTCGCCGGGCCGCAGAGCGCACCGGTCGTGTGCTTCACCCATTCGCTGAATTCCGACGGCGGCATGTGGGTCGAGCAGATGGTGCCGCTGCTGGCCGCGGGCTACCGCGTGCTGCGTCTCGACATGCGCGGCCACGGCGGCAGTGCGCCGGTCGAAGGCGACTACACGATGGACGCCCTGGCGGCCGACGTGAAAGCCGCGCTCGACGTGCTGGAGATCAAGAAAATCCACTACATCGGCCTGTCGATCGGCGGCATGATCGGCCAGGGCTTCGCGCTGGCCTATCCCGGCAGTCTCGCTTCGCTCTGCCTCTGCGACACCCAGCCCTCGACGCCACCCGGTTCGGCCGGGACGTGGGAGGAGCGCAAGGCGGTGGTGCGCAGCAAGGGACTCGCAGCCCTCGCCGACCCGACCATGCAGCGCTGGTTCACCGACGAGTTCAAGCGGGTGAACCCCGTGCGCTGGCGCGAGATCCGCGACACGATCAGCGGCACCACGCCGGAGGGGGCCGCCGGCTGCATGTCGGCGATCCAGGATTTCGATTATCTCGACCGGCTGCCAACCATAAAGACTCCGACGCTGGTGATCTGCGGCGACCAGGACGAAGGCACGCCGCCGGAGCGCAACAAGCTGATCGCGGCGAAGATTCCAGGCGGTCGCTACGAGGAAATCGCCAAGGCGCGGCACCTGCCCAACGTCGAGCGCCCGGAGCAATTCAACCGCATCATGATGAGCTGGCTGGGCTCCAACCGTTAGGAAGCAGACATGGAATTCGCCTTCACCGAACAGCAGCTCGCCATCAAGGAGAGCGTCGGCAAGCTCTGTGCCCAGTTCGACGGCAAATACTGGCTGAAGAAGGACAAGGACGGCGGCTTCCCCGAGGATTTCTACCGCGCCGTGGCCGATGCCGGATGGCTGGGCATCGCCATGCCGGAGGAATATGGCGGCGCCGGGCTCGGCATCACCGAGGCCGCGATCATGATGCAGGCGGTGGCCGAATCGGGCGCGGCCCTGCAGGGCGCCTCGGCGATCCATCTCAACGTCTTCGGGCCCAACCCGATCGTGGTGTTCGGCACCGAGGAGCAGAAGAAGCGCATCCTGCCCGACATCATCGCCGGCAAGGTCAAGGGCTGCTTCGCGGTCACCGAGCCCGACGCCGGCCTCAACACCACGGCGCTGGAGACCAAGGCCGAACGCGACGGCAACGGCTATGTCGTGCACGGCAAGAAGACCTTCACCACCACGGCCTCGGTGGCCGACAAGATGCTGCTGATCGCCCGGACCACGCCCAAGGACCAGTGCAAGAGCGCCACCGATGGCCTTTCGCTGTTCTACACCGACTTCGACCGCTCGAAGATCGAGGTCACCGAGATCGAGAAGATGGGCCGCAAGGCGATCGACACCAACCAGGTGTTCATCGACGGCCTCAAGGTGCCGCTCGAGGACCGCATCGGCGAGGAAGGCAAGGGCTTCCGCTACCTGCTGCACGGCCTCAATCCCGAGCGCGTGCTGATCGCCGCCGAAGCCATAGGCATCGGCAAGGCAGCACTCGCCAAGGCAACCCAGTATGCCAAGGAGCGCGTCGTGTTCGGCCGCCCGATCGGCCAGAACCAGGCGATCCAGCACCCGTTGGCCGAGAGCTGGATGCAGCTCGAGGCCGCCAACCTGCTCACCTTCAAGGCCGCCTGGCTCTACGACAACGGCCAGGAATGCGGCGCCGAAGCCAACTCGGCGAAGTACCTCGGCGCGCGCTGGGCCTACGATGCCTGCGAACGCGCGATCCTGACCCACGGCGGCTACGGCTACGCCAAGGAGTTCCATGTCGAACGCTTCCTGCGCGAAGTCATGATCGCGCGCATCGCACCGGTCAGCGAGCAGTTGATCCTGTGCTACGTCGCCGAGCGCGTGCTGGGCCTGCCCAAGAGCTACTGAGAGGCGGCCGAAACGCGGGCGGGCCGCGCCGCCGTCCCCCAATCGGCGACCTCGCGATCGAGGTCTTCGAGGTGGTCCCGGAGCTGTTCGAGCGCGAAGCCGATGGCGAAGAAGCGTTCCAACTCGACGTCGGTCAGGTTCCTGAGCCATCCGGTGCCGCGCGCTGCGGCGAAGGCCGCGCCACAGGCGCCAAGTGCATGCTCGACCGGACGGCGCGGAGGCGGGGCTTTGCCGGTGAGCAATGCTGCGCCGCAGTCGCGCAGGTAGCTGCCCACCGCCGCGCTTGCCTCGGCAAGCGCCGGACCGACGCCCGCAGTCACCATGTCCGGCAACGGTTGGCCGGCGGTTCGTCCGATGATCACCAGGTCGGTGAGCAGCCGATACAGCGTGCGCTCCAGCGGCGCGCTGTCGGGCGCCGACGACAGATGGGCGGAGCGTTCGTGCGCCGCTTCGACGCCGACGGTGCGCAAACGCGACAGCGATCCGGCGACGCCATCGTACAGATGGCTCAACACGTCGCGATGCAGACCGTGGGTAACGCCGGCCAGGGCGTCGCCGAGCGCGGCCGCCAGCAGGCCGAGTGCTCCGGCAGCCTCCTGACGCACCAGACGCTGGGCACTGATCGGCAGGACGAGGAGTGAGACCAGAAGGCCGACCACGGCACCCAGGGCGACTTCGAGAACGCGCAGGATCGCCGAGTCGAAAGGACTGCCATGGGCGGTCGCGGGAACCAGCAGCACGATCACTGCCGTGAGCGGCATCACCATGCGGCTGGGCCGGATCGCCGCCAGCACCGCCAACGGTGCAACCGCCAGAACGAGCACCACCAGCGTGGCGGCTTCACCCGCGTGCGGAATGGCGAGCGCGATGGCACCGCCATAGGCCGCCCCGCCCAAGGTTCCGATCAGATAGTCGATCGAGGCCTTGGGCGACATGCCGACGCTCATCTGCGTGACGATGACGGCCGTCAGCACCGCCCACAGCGGCAGCGGCAAACCGACGGCCTGAGCCGCCACCAGCGCCACCACGGCGGCCACCGCGACCCGCAGGCCGAGTGCCAGCGGCACGCGGCGGCTCCGGACCGCTGCATACAGCCCCTTCCAGAAAATCCCGATGCGCTCCAAATGCCCGTCCCGACGCTTCAGCGCGAGACAATCTCCCGCTGCAGCGAGGGAACCACGGCACGACAGGGCGGGAAAGGTCGGGAGCCTGCTTTTTGGGCCGCCCGGCCGCCAGTTGACGATCAGCGCGGATAACGTCTGTCGTAGTCGGCCTCGATATCGCCGAACACCGTCCAGAAGGCTTTCGGCACCCGGCCGTTGGCGCGTTCGACCAGAATGTCGAGATGGGTGTGCCAACCGCCGGAGGTCTGAACCATATCGGCGCGCGTCGAAAGTTTCCGGTGCGTCAGGATCAGCCGCACGTTCTTTCCTTCGGGCAATAGCTCGAACGTCACCTCCGATTTGCCCCACGACATCACCAGCAGCCGCGGCGGCTCGACACGCAGTATCCGCTCGCGACCGACATGGCCCTTCTCGTCCATTTCCCTGTAGCGGTCGGGCGGCGACACCTTGTGCGGCGACAGATCGCGATGCTGGAAACGCAGTTCGACCGCGCCGCCCTCCTTCAGCTCCATCGGACCGCTGGCCAGCCATTGGCCGCGCTTGTCGGAGTCGACCAGGAACTGCCACACCGTCTCGATCGGACCCGGCAGCAGGCGTTCGAAGCGCACCTCGGCGGGCGCGGCGATGCGGCCATAGGCGGTGTCGGTCATTTGCGGCTCCTCTTTGCCTTGCGGGCATGGCGCAACAGCGCGGTTTCGAGATCGTCGAGGCGGCCCGTCCAGAAGCGCTGGTACCAGGCGATCCAGCGATCGGCTTCGGCCAGCGCTCGTGCCTCGAGGCGGCAACGGTGGGTGCGGCCCTCGATGGCGCGGCGGAGCAGCCCCGCCGTTTCCAACACCTTCACGTGCTTGGCGGCGGCGGCGAAGGACATGTCGAAGGGCTCCGCCAGTTCGCCCACGCTGTGTTCGCCTGCCGCCAGTTTTCGCAGCATGGCGCGGCGGGTCGGGTCGGCCAGGGCATGGAAGATGCGATCGAGGGCGGCGGCGTTTTGTTCAACCATACGATTTAATATAACATCGCCACCAATCTATTCAACCGTTTAGTTGAATATATTTCAGGTGCTGAACCTTACATGACCCTCGGCATCGATCGGCCAGGCCGGATTCCAGGCGATCTCCCAGGCGTGATCGTCGGGATCGGCGACATAGCCGCGGAAGCCGCCGTGCGGCGGCGCATCGGCGGCGCGCAGCAGCCGACCTCCGGCCGCAACAAGCCGATCGAGCAGCGGCTGTACATCGGCCTGCGCCGCCACGTTGTGCGCCAGCGCAAAAGCGCCGGGCCGCACCAGCCCGGGACGCTGCATGTCGGCCTCAAGCTCCGGCACCGGCCATAGGCCGAGCATCAGGCCGTTCATCTGGTAGAAAACGATGCCCGGGGTTTCGAATACCGGCGTCCAGCCGAAGCCCTCGCCATAGAAGCGCTTCGAGCGGGCAAAATCGGCAATGCCCAGAGTGATGAGAGAAATCTGTTGCTGCATGGTCCACGTCCCTCCTGGTCGCCGGCACGGATTGCGCGGGCGCGAGGTCGCGGGAAAAAGACGCCCCAGGTGCAGAAGCACTTGCTGCGTCCGACAGGACCGCCGCCCGCACTGCGGACGAAAGCGCCGGGCTAAACCACACCGGCCTGCCTTTTTCGACGCTACAAGCCTAGCATGAACACCATGGAACCGCTGCCCTCTTCTGCCCTTCCCGCCGGCGTGCGCGCCCGCATCCTCGCCGGCATCAACGGCCTCGACGTGCACCTGCTCGAAGCCGGCCATGAAACGCCGGGCCGGCCTGCCGTTTTGCTGCTGCACGGCTTTCCCGAGCTTGCCTACAGCTGGCGCAAGGTCCTGCCGGCGCTGGCCGCGGCCGGCTATCACGCGATCGCACCCGACCAGCGCGGCTACGGCCGCACCACCGGCTGGGACGCCAGTTACGACGGCAATCTTGCTGAGTTCCGTTTCATGAACCTGCTGCGCGACGCCATCGGCGTGCTGTTCGCGCTCGGGCACCGGACCGCCGAGGCGGTCGTGGGCCACGATTTCGGCGCCTCGGTCGCGGCCCAGGCCACCCTGGTGCGGCCCGACGTCTTCAAGCGCCTCGTGCTGATGAGCGCGCCCTACGCCGGCCCGCCATCGGTGCCGTTCGACACCGCGGGCAAGCCGTCCCCGACGCCGGCGCCCGACATCCACGCCGCGATGGCGGCACTCGCCCGCCCGCGCAAGCATTACCAATGGTACTACTCGACGCGCCCTGCCAACGAGAACATGTGGAAGGCCAAGCAGGGCGTGCACGATTTTCTGCGCGCCTACTACCATCACAAGAGCGCCGACTGGAAAGCCAACACGCCGTTTGAACTGAGCGGCTGGACCGCCGGCGAACTGGCAAAAATGCCGACCTACTACATCATGGATATGGCCGAGGGCATGGCCGAGACGGTGGCCAGGGAAATGCCGGACGCCGCCCAGATCGCCGCCAACAAGTGGCTGCCGGATTCCGAACTCGGCATATACAGCGACGAGTACCGCCGCACCGGTTTCCAGGGCGGACTCAACTGGTATCGCGTGCGCACCGGTGGGCGCATCATGGGCGAACTCGAAGTCTTCACCGGCCGCACCATCGACGTACCCGCGACATTCATCGCCGGCAAAAGCGATTGGGGCATCTACCAGACGCCGGCCGCGATCAAGCGCATGCAGCAGCACGCCTGCACGCGCATGAGCGATATCCATTTGATTGACGGTGCCGGCCACTGGGTGCAGCAGGAACGGCCCGACGAGGTCAACCGGCTGATGCTCGAGTTCCTGCGCCGTCCGCTCTAGCGCCGACACTTGAAGGAGGGAGGCCCGCCGTGACCGACACATCGCCCGGCCCCCTGTCATTCCGGGCGCTGCGCGCGGCAGCACTCGAAGGGCGCGAGCCGCCGCCGGCGCAGGCGATCGCCCGCCTCGCGTCGTATCGCTGGTTCGTGGTCGGAACGGTATGCATCGGCTCGTGCATGGGACAGATCGATGCCAGCATGACACAGGTGCTGCTGCCGCGGCTCGAAGTCGAATTCGGGGCGCGCCTCAGCAGCGTGAGCTGGGTCGCGGTCGCCTATCTGCTGGCCATGGCGTCGTTCATGCCGATCTTCGGCCGGCTTGCCGACATGGTCGGCCGCAAGCTCCTCTACACCGGCGGCTTCCTCCTCTTCATCCTTGGCTCGGGCCTGTGCGGCTTCGCGCCGAACCTGCCGACGTTGATCCTCTTCCGGGTCCTGCAGGCCATCGGTGCCGCCCTGATCACGTCGAACAGCATCGCCATCATCGTCATGGCGACCGGCTCGAAGGAGCGCGGGCGCGGCCTTGGCCTGCAATCGGCGGCCCAGGCGATCGGGCTCGGCGCCGGCCCGGCCCTCGGCGGCCTGATCCTCGATACGCTGGGCTGGCACTGGGCCTTCTGGGTCAATGTACCGATCGGCCTGATGGGCGCGATCCTCGGTTGGTTCATTCTTCCCCAGACCAAGGCGTTGCCTGACACCGGCCGCTTCGACTGGCGCGGTGCGATCCTGATCGCACCGGCACTGACGGCGTTCGTGGCGGTGCTGAACCAGGGCCACACCTGGGGGCCGACATCGCCCCTGCTGATCGGCTGCCTGCTGCTCGGCATCGTCTGCGTGACGCTGTTCGTCCGTGCCGAGCGGCGCGCCGCTTCGCCGCTGCTCGACCTCAAGCTTCTGGCCAAGGGCGCCTTTCTGCTCGGCAATGCGGCGAACTTCCTCTCCTATGCCGCCCTGTTCGGTGTGTTCTTCCTCATTCCCTTCGCCCTGGTACGCGTCTACCAGGACTCCGCGCTGGTGGCGGGGCTTCGACTGTCGATCCTCCCGGTGATGCTGGGACTGCTGGCACCGGTTGGTGGTGCGCTCTACGACCGCTTCGGCGCGCGGGCACCGACCTCGTTTGGCATGCTGGTCTGCATCGCCGGGCTCGGCCTTCTCTATGTCTTTCTCGATGGTTCCGCCGGCAGCCTGCCGGTGGTGACCTTGGCCCTGGCCGTCATCGGCATCGGGCAGGGCCTGTTCATCTCTCCCAACAGCAGCGCGATCATGGCGACGGCGCCGCCCGAGGAGACCGGCCAGGCCGGAAGCGTGCTGAACGTGATGCGCTTTCTCGGCATCAGCGCCGGCATCGCCGGCGCCTCGACCCTGCTGTCGCTCAGCCTCGGCGGCGACAGCGGCAGCACGCTCGATGTTGCCGCACCGGTGCTCGTGTCGGCCAGCCGCAATGTCATCGTGCTGCTGGGCTGCCTGACCGCGCTTGCCGGCGCGATATCGCTGATCCGTCCCGGCCACCGCAGGGCGCGCAAGCCGACGGGCTGATCCAACCTAGCGCAGGATCTTCGCGAAGAACGCTTTCGTCCGGGCCTCGGCGTCGGGCGCCGCTACTGGATCGTAGGCAAGGTGGTGCATCTTGCCGCCGGAGCCGGCGACCTCGCGGTCCCGCACCTTGGAATCGAAGCTGTGGTAGGCGTTGGGATAATACACCGCCTCGACCAGAGCCGGTCGCGCCTGGCCCGAGACCATCCCGCGGCAGCGATCGGCCAGCGTCCAGTCGTCCTTGTCGCCGGCCAGCAGCAGGACCGGCACGTCGATGCCGATGTCGAACTGCGGCGAGCAACCGGGATAGTAGGCGACCCCACCGGCAAGGCCACGCCTGGCGAGGCCGAAGATCCTTTGCGACGAACGGATCACCGTCGAGCCGCCGTGGCTGTGGCCGATGATGCCGATCTTGCCCTGCACGACATCGGCACGGGTGGCGAGAAAGTCGAGCGCACCGGCGATGTCGGCAATCCGCATGTTGGGCGTCACGACATTGGGCGTGGTGCATACCGCCTTGGTGCCGCGGGGGCCAAACGAGTCGGGCGCCAGCACGAGATAGCCCCAACTCACCAGCAGCTTGCCCCAGACATCGGTGTGCGAATTGGTGCCGGCGCAGGAATGCGCCAGGATGATCGCCGGGAACGGACCCGGCCCGCCGGGCTTGTAGATCCAGCCCTTGACCTCGGGGCCGGCGGCGGCGCTGCCCACCGCGACGCTGGGAAAACTCACGGACTGCGCCGAGGCGTGGCCGGCGCACAACAACAGGAGGGCAATCGCCGCAGCACGGAACATGGCGCACGCTACTATGGAACGAATGAAACGCCCATGGCGGCCGGCTATGCGACGCGCACCGGCACGCTCGAACTCACGAACGCCGCGGGCAGCCGCTGCAAGGGCGATTTCGCCTATTACCGCGGCCATCTCGAGGGCCACGGCATCATCGCCTGTGACGACGGCCAGCGCGCCACCATCAAGTTCGTCGGCCTGACCTCGGCCAGCGGCTACGGCGGCGGAACTTCGAGCAACGGCAACCGCGTGCGCCTGCCCGGGCCGCTACCGGCACCGGCTTCTACATCAACCGGCAGGGCCACGTGATGACCAATGCCCATGTCGTCGACAAGTGCAGGGAAATCACGGTCACCCGCCAGGGCGGCGCACCGGCGACGGCGAGCCTGGTGAAGTCGGACACCGCGAACGATCTCGCCGTCCTTATCGCCGCGCCGGTTCAGCCCGGCAACAGAGGTAGCCCGCTGCTCGACACCAGCGGCCACGTCGTGGGTATCATCACGCTGTCACTTGGTAGCAAGTAGACACGCCGGACCGGCACCCTGCCGCAGAACATCAACTTCGCGCTGAAGGCCGACGTCGCCCGCGGCTTTTCCGCCCTGGTCGACTGCAAACGCCAGGATATCGCTCCTGTTGCAGGGGCGGTCCCTGATCGGCTAGATGCAGGCGCCCGCCTGCTGTTTCGCGGGCTTATTCTTCGAGGACCTGCCGGCATGGCCGTTCAATACTTCGCCAAGGTCTCCGCGACCGACCATGAAAAACTCCAGAAACTGGTGAAGCACTACCCCGCTTCCTCCTACGCCGACTGGCATCTGAAGGAGACCGCCCGGATGGCCGAATGGCGCGCCCGCCGGCACACCATCCAGATGGTCCAGGTCACGCCCGAGGAGTTCGCGGCCTACTGCGAGCGCACCGGCTCGCCGTGCGACATCATCAGCTTCAAGGCCTTCATCTGCCGCTGACGGCGCCCCGCCCCGCCGCCGGCCGGGCGCCCCACCTAGATCGACAGGGCCGGTGCGCGGGCCGGCTCACCGGTGCCGTCGCCAGTACAGTCGCCAGTACCATCTAACGCCTGGCGGACGATCTTGGCCAGGTCGGCGCGGCGGAACGGCTTGGCGAGCAGCAGCACGCCAGGCTCCAGCCGGCCGTCCTGCGACAGCGCATCGCCGGTGTAGCCCGACATGAAGGCGATCCGGGTCGCCGGCCAGCGCCGGACCACCTCGTCGGCCAGCGCCTTGCCGTTCAGGCGGCCCGGCATCACCACGTCGGTCAGCAACAGATCGAACGGCGGCAACACCGCCTCGAAGGTCGACAGGCCAGCCTCGCCGTCGGCGGCGGCGAACACCTGATAGCCGAGGCCCTTCAACTGGCCGACGACGCTGTCGCGGACCTGGGGCTCGTCCTCGACGACCAGGATACGCTCGGCGCCACGCCGCACACTGGCCTCCACCACGGCCTCCGCTTCCGCCCGCGCCTCGCGGCCACGCGGCAGCAAGAGCCTGAAGGTGGTGCCGCGTCCGGGCTCGCTATCGATCGCGATGGCGCCGCCGGATTGCGTGACGAAGCCATGGACCATGCTGAGGCCGAGGCCGGTGCCCTTGCCCACGCCCTTGGTGGTGAAGAACGGCTCGAACACCTTGGCCACGACCTCGGGTGGCATGCCGCTGCCGCTATCGGCCACGGACAGCGACACGTATTCGCCGGCGGCGGCGCCGGGGATCTCCGCCGCACCGGCCGCGTCGAGCACGATATTCGCGGTTTCGACCACCAGCCGGCCACCGCCGGGCATCGCATCGCGGGCATTGACGCAAAGATTGACCAGGGCGGATTCGAGCTGGGCGCGGTCGACCTCGACGATCCACGGGTCGTCGGCAAGGACGGTGACGAGCCGGATGTGCTCACCCAGCGTATGGTGCAGCAGATCGACGGTGGCCGACACCAGGTCGTTGATCGCAGTCGGCGCCGGGCTGAGCGGGTTCTTGCGCGAGAAAGCGAGCAGGCTGCGCGTCAGGTCGGAGGCGCGCCCGACCGCCTTGGTGATCCGCTCGAGGCGATCGGCCACGCCGGGGGCCAGGCCTTCCTCGTCCTGCAGGGCATCGGCATTGGCTAGAATGACCGTCAGGATGTTGTTGAAGTCGTGCGCCACGCCGCCGGTGAGCTGCCCGACCACCTCCATCTTCTGCGACTGGCGAAGCTGTTCCTCGGCGGCAAGGCGCGCCCGGCCGGCGGTCTCTTCCTCGGTGATGTCCTCGATGATCGCCAGGCAGGTCGGCCGGCCGTCGACGTCGATCAGCCGCATGTTCATTTCGATCTCGATGACGCCGCCGTCCTTGCGGCGATGCCGCCATCCGCGAACCGTCCGGGTGACGTTGAGTTGGGCCCGCTCCCGCTCGGCCGTCACCTCGGGCAGATCTTCGGGCAGATAGAGTTCGTTGGCCGTCATCGCGCGGAATTCCTCGCGCGACCAGCCGTACTGCTTCAGGGTCGCGTCGTTGACGGCGACGAAGCGCTGGGTCTCACGGTCGATCAGGGCGATCGCGTAGGGGTTGGCGTCGAACAGTTGGCGGTAACGCTCCTCGGCAGCGGCGCGCGAACGCTGCATCTGCAGGCGTTCGCTCACATCGGTGATGATCGTCAGGTTCGCCGGACGGCCATTGTACTCGATGATGCGCGCCGCCATCTCGACATCGATGACCCGGCCGTCGCTGGTGCGATGCCGTTTCCCCTGGATCACGTAGGATGTATCCGGTTGATAGACCTGCCGCTGCGTCCTCATCGCCGGCGCGTCCTCGGACAGGTAGAAGTCGTCGGCCGTCATCGTCAGCATTTCCGCCTGCGTCCAGCCGTAGAGCCGCTCGGCCGCGGGGTTGGCGCCGACGATGCGCAAGGTTTCGCGGTCGGTCACGGTCGTGGCATAGGGGTTGGCATCGAACAGCAGGCGGTAATGCGCCTGCGACCGGTTGAGTTCGTCTTCGATCGCCTTCTTCCTGGTGATGTCGCGCACGGTTCCGACGAAGTGACGCTGACCGCCCGAGTCCGCGATCTCGTTCACCGCCAGATCCATCGGGAACTCGGTGCCGTCCTTTCTGATGCCGACGACCTCCCGTCCGATGCCGATGATCGTGGCCCGCCCGGTCGTCATGTAGGACGCCAGATAGCCGTCGTGCCGCGACCGGAACGGCTCGGACATCAGGATCCGGACGTTGCGGCCTCCCACTTCCGCCTCCTGGTACCCGAACATGTCAATCGCCGTCCGGTTCAGGCTGAGGATCCGGCCGCCATGGTCGATCGTGATCAGCCCGTCGACCGTGTTGTCCATGATCGCGCGCAGCCGCGTTTCAGCCACAAGACGTGCGGCCTCGGCCTGGTTTCTCGTCGTGACGTCCTGGACGTTCACCAGAAGGGTCGGCTGGCCGTCGAGGTCGATCGCACGCACATTCAGCTCGACGTCGATGACCGTGCCGTCCTTGTTGCGATGCCGGCGCCCGTGAACAGCGAAAGTGGCGTTGGTCTCGTTCAACTTTCGTTCGCCGATCACGCCGGGCAGGTCCTCTGGCAGGTAGAGGTCGTTCGACCTCATCGCAACGAACTCCTCGCGCGACCAGCCGTAGAGTGCCACGGCAGCGTCGTTGACTGCCACGATGCGCTCCCCCTGCCGCTTGACCGCGTAGATCGGATGCGGGCTGCTCTCGAACAGGGCGCGGTTACGCTCCTCGGCGACCTGGCGTGCACGCTCGGCCCGCACGCGGTCGGTAACGTCCATCACCATGGCCAGGGTGGCCGGCCGGCCGTTGTAGTCGATGAGACGCACCGACATCTCGCCATCGAAGGTGGTGCCGTCCTTCCTGAGATGCCGGTATCCCCGAACGACCATGCTTTCCTTCGCCGAAAATAGCTTCCGTCGGGCCACGGCTTCGGACAGGTCCTCCGGCGGATAGATGTCGTTGCTTGTCATCGTCAGGAGTTCCTCGCGCGACCAGCCAAACAGGCGCACGGTTTCGTCGTTGACGGCAAGGATGCGCAAGGTCTCGAGGTCGCCCAGGAACATCGAATAGGGGCTGGCGTCGAACAGCAGGCGGTTGCGCTCCTCAGCGGCCTCGCGTGCGCGTTCGGCCCGCAGGCGGTCGGTAACGTCCATCATCATCACCAGCGTGGACGGCCTGCCGAAGTACTCGATGACACGTACCGCCATCTCGACATCGATGATGG